>JAIRTV010000016.1 GCA_031254675.1 Planctomycetaceae bacterium
TGAGTATGTTGTGGAGGGTTTGTTGTATTCAAAATCTCTGTTGCCGATAGGTTTCGAGTTCTTGCCCTCAACAATTCGCCAACCTTCATTTGCAAGATCACCCGACTCAAAATCAAAAACAACCGATTCCGCAAAACTCGAAACCGTACAAAAAATAAACGAACAAAAAATCAAACTGAAACGCATCATAAAATTCCTTTACTGGTTGGGAGATTGGACATAATTTCAATGTTCAACACTTAATTGTATTAGATAAAATTTTGTAAATTATACGCAAACAATAGTTATTGTTCAATATGAGAAAATGTTGTCGAACCGGTATTGGGTTTTCAATACCGGTTGCGGCAGACGAAAACGGTGTGTTACAAGCACGTTGTTGTAGCGATTATAATGTATTATTTTTATGGCAATGAAACTGATTTTCCATCTTGAACGTCGGACAAATCGCGCATGAGTGTTGCTGGTGTTGTAACGCTAACACTTCGAACGGAGCCATCGCCAATCAGGAAATTGCATATTCCCGAATGGGCTGAACCGAAATAGGAAACACCATTATCCTGTGTTGTCGATGGATCACTACGACTTTGAGCAATCTGCCGCAAACCACTTCCGGTATCGTCGAAAGTTTGTGTTGTGAAAACAACCCCATTGCCACTGAATCATTATTAACTGGACTTTTGCAAATTTTATAACTAGTTATATCAAAAGGACTTATCTAATCCAATTTTGTTCAATTTTCGCATATTATGAAACAAAAGCAATAAATATTATTGAATCAATATTTGTAAAACCCTTGATATTTCAACATATTGATTTTTAGAACAACTTTTATAAACGCAATATACGATACAATAATATGGCAAAATCGAGTGATTTCAATGTTTCAAACCATTTGATTTACAGTGTGAAACACAACTTTGCAAAAGTCCAGTTATTAATTTTTTGGTGGGAGATATTCGTTGTAACGTTCGGGGGCGTTGAGATGTTTGACCAACGCCGGAATATCAATATTTTCGACGGACACATTTTTTTTCGCAGCCCACGCCGCCGCAAGACCGGCGGCATGACCAAGTTGAATCATTGTCCGCTGAAGTCGGCAACTCGACGCAGCAATCCGACTAAACCCCGCACCACGACAAGCCACAAGAATATTTTGCCATTGTCCGGCTGGAATCATGCAACGATAAGGAATCCCATAAGCAAAAGTAACCGTTTTGAGACTACCACCCGCACCATGAATATCGCACGGATGATCCGCAATCGCAATCATATCATCATGCTGTTGTTTTTTTAGCGTTTCGATAAGGTCTTGTTCACGCAGCACGTATTTTGTTTTGACCCGATAACTTTCACGAATACCAAGCATCGGAGCAATTTGAATAAGTTCAAAATTCTGAAAGTCGGGAATTTGTTGAAGCCAATGCCAATGTGCATAAACGATTTGTTCACTACGCCGTAACGCCTCGTCGTAACCATAATCAATTAACGCTCGCCCCGGCAATGTCGGAAGCATATTAACGGTTAGCGGTCCCTCTTTCCAACCACAAATGTGCGCACAGGCAGGAAACGAAATAGGCGGATTGGAAGTGGGTTGTGTTTTGGCGTTGGAACGTTGGGCAATCGTGTAAAGTCTGGTAATGGCGTTTAATTGTAACGATCCTTTTTTCGGAGCGGAAGGTTCGTCGAAGGCGTTTTGCGGATCAATTCCGAGCATGACCTCGCAACCGAGCGAACGACAAACCCAAACATCACCCGTCGAATCAATAAACACCTTAGCACGAATTCGTATCGTTTTTTCTTCGGTATTGCGAACCAATATTGATTCGATTCGTGTTTTTTCGGGATTGGTTTCCGGTTGAAAGAAATAGGTTTTGTCCAGTAAAACAACTTTTTTTGTTTCAGCCAACATCTCCCGAACAACTTGATCGAATATTTCCGGTTTGTACGGAACATCTCGGAGTTGTATGGGAGTAAGATTCGCGCGATGAGTTGTGGACTCGTAGGATTCATCTTCTGTTACGAGATAATAACCGTACGGTGCTTTTGTTTGAAGTGGTCGCGTGTGTCCAACTCCGGCGCCGCCGAGTGTTTTCATTCGTTCGAATAATTCCCGCGTCAACGAACATCCCGGTCCCGGCTCCCAACCGGCAACTTGAGCGTTGGTTCCGGTTCCGCCGAGCCGTTCCTGCCGTTCTACCAAAACGACTTTTGCACCTTCGCGTGCCGCCATAATTGCCGCAGCACAACCGGCACTGCCAGCTCCAACCACACAAACATCCGTCGAAAATTCCTGATCAACTTGTCCCGTAAAACGCGGAATATTCAATACATTCCACGAATCCTGAAATTTCGAAACAATCTTTTGAATCCGATGTTTTTCGAACAAATATTTTCTAATTTGATTGGCTTCGTTTTTTGAAACGGCACGATCATAAACGAGTATTTCGGAAATGGTTCCTGTCCAGGAATATTGCGGCATCCCAAGACAACCAATAAACATGCCCTTGCCGAACAACGGCGAATTTAAATGCGAACCGTTGACGCTTTCTTCTTGATCTTGATAGAAAACGGACATAGTGGTGCCGTTTTCGGTTTCTTGCATAATACCGCCGAACAGTGTTTTCCCACCGAATATCGCAGGAATTTCCACCGAAATGGTTTGATTTTTCGTATCGCGAACAATCCAACGCACCATTTCATTATCATCAACATCCAGTTGAACCAACGGAACCACGCCGGTTCTCGCACCAAGAATCGAATAAGATAACGGACCTCCATGTTCCGCAATCGCAAAAACACTCATATTTCGTGTCTCGGCAGGAAGAACCTGTTCGTCGATATAAAGTCCAGTTCCGTTACGAAATTGGATTGATTGGTTGTCGGAATCGTGTTGTGGAGCGGAACGTCCCTTAGGAACAATTGCCGTTCGTTTATTCGGCGAAAGATCATGCCAACGAACAATACCTCCCTCCGCATTCGTCTCAACAGATTGTCCCGCATCAAGATGAAGAACCAATCCGTCCTCTGGAATCAACGAACTTGCCTTAATTGCCGGAACTACAGCTATTACCAAAACAATAAATAACTCAATCATGTAATGTATTTTTGACATTGATTGTGACCTTTCAAAAAAATGGGTGAAATGAAAATAATGTAAATTTTTGATTCACATTTTGCTTGGTTCAATCGTATCAATCAATACGCGAACCGATTTGCCAACATCCAATGTTGTCGATTTTTTGCCTTTTTCGACAAGAACTTCTAAGGTTGTTGTTGCGCGATTTGTCAACGCCGGATCAACCAGAGAATAAATAAAAATCGGTTGAGTTTGTGTTTCATTCGATGTCTCACCTTCTGTTTCTGTTTTGATAACAACAACTTTATACGTTCCCAATGGAACACCGGAAAATTGACCGTAAGTAACAAGACGTGCAACACCGTTTGCATTTGTTAATCCTGTTACGGGAAAATGAATCTCCTCTGACACGAGTTGAACATTGGCTCCAACAAGCGGTTGAGAGTCTTGAGTCAGAGTCAGTTGAAACGGAACAAGAATCGGCAATCCCTCAGGACGTTGTTCCGGCTGACAACCAAAAATAGTAAATAATCCCAAAAGGATTGACCAGCGAATGATTGTTGGTAATGAATTTTGTAGCATATTTTGTGTCAAAATAAAAAAGAATTGTCAACATATAATGAAACTATTTCGCTTGCGTTACGAATATAAGCGAAATGGACGATGAATTGATTTCATTTTAGCCGTCCCAAACCGAAACGGCTAAAATATAACAAAATTTTTGCTTTGAGTTTACGGAATTGTTACCGATTCACCGCCGTTCAAAGAACCAAGTGCGCCCCAAATACCAAACGGACTGGTTTGTTGATAATAATCAATTGGTTTATAATTGTTGCTCAAATCTCCGCAATTAATTGTTTCGGAAATAAAACGACCGGAACCGTCTGCCAAAACACAGTTGACTCCTCCGGAATGGAAACTCGATACAGAAAAAAATCCGAACGTACCAAGATCATTCGTATAAAGGCAATTCGGAGAGTTGGGCGGTAATGCCGTTACAAAAGCAATCATTGATGCACGTCCATCAAAAATTCTTGCACCGCGAAATGACCGATAAAGAGTTGTCGTTAATACTGTCGGATCAGAGGAACTACGTTTGCCCATACAGATTGAAGGATTTATTGTTGCAGTTGTTCCACTCGTCCAGATTGAAGAGTCATAGACCGTGCCGCCTTTCACTTTGCGATTAGGATTCGTATCATCTGTTGTATCGGTACAAGCTCCTTCACTCGCCGCAATCGTGTTCGAAGAACCATCGGTAATACTTTCCAATCCTTTCCAAAAAATAGAAAAAAACAATCCTCTCATTTTAAGGGAATTTGCTGTATATGCTGCTGTATCAGAAGGATTATCGACGGCGTTATTATTGATAACATCGCCAACAGACATCAAAATACTTGTTTTGTAACATTCATAACCTGATTGGTCATTGATTTTCGTCGATTCACTATCGGACGGACAACATAAAGTGGTAACACGTGTTCGACCAATGGTGGGAGCACCGTTAGGGTCGGGTCCGGCATTGGTTATCATTTCTCCTATAATTGTTTCATAAGCAGATTGCTGTTCCATAAATGGAAATAGGCTGAATATTCCCGACCAGTTAGTACTAGATTTTGTACCTCCCCAACATCGTAATGCGGGAAGCGCATTATGAACGTCATGGTAATTGTGCAAGGCAATACCGAATTGTTTCAAGTGATTCGAACATTGCATTCGCCTTGCGGCTTCGCGGGCTGCCTGAACCGCCGGCAACAGAAGAGCAATTAACACGCCGATAATTGCAATCACCACAAGAAGTTCGACAAGAGTAAAGCCGAATCGCAGAGAGTGCGAAAGAGTTGAGAATTTTGCAGAATAACGTCGAAAAATCGAACACTTTCCACTATCCGTTCTCAACTCTCCATTCCATATAGCCCCCCCCCCCCTGGTTTACGCAGTTTATCCATTTTAACATTTGGCTTTTCGCAAAAAATATTGCGAAAATTCCGACAACACATTTCACTAAATTTTCCATCGTTAGTTCTCCATCATTTGCAAAGTTTTACCAAACATAATTGCGAAACGTTCGCCGAAAGACAACACGGCAAAAAATACGAATCACAATCGACTAAGTTTTCATAGTTTATGTTAAACAGAAAAAATTGTCAAGAGGCTTTTTTTACTTTTAAAAAATTTTCTTACCGTTCACAAGGTGTTCCGACACAAAATAACGCTACATTGCTTCTGCTTCTTCGCGAATGGCTTCCGGCAACAAGTCTTCAACAGAGGATTCGACGGGGATTTAGTTGTTCTATTTCCATCAATCCTTTTATGTCCGAGAATCGAATATCAGGTTCGGCACGAAATTTGAACAACAATTTGTATTCGGGTAACCTTGCAGAAACAAAATCCGTATCAAATGAAAATTGTTTTTTTGAATCATTTTTGATACAAACACACAGATTGCCATTCGTCGTATCAAGCGAGACAAATATATTTTGATCATTCGCATCTGAAACAAAAAATATTTTGTCGCAAAAATCTCTTTTTATATTATCATTAATTCGTAATGTTTCTTCGAACGAAAAACAAAACATAGAAAAAGATAAAACAAAGAAACAAACAAAAATATAACAAATAGAATTCAACATGGCAATTCAGATTTTTTTCAACATTATTTTTCTAAAAATTAGTTCAATCATTGCTCTTTAAAAGTAATTGTCTCGATTATTCTATCCACAAAAAACGAATTATTCAAGGTTCTAACCGAAGAAGATAAAATCTGAAATAATTCTGTTGCGGTGAAATTGTTTTGTGCCGTTCTTTGTAGAAAGAAAAATGCCAAGTTGTAGCCGGTTGTAGAAAAAAAACATGCCATTTGATACAATACTCAAATCAGTAGTCAATAGCAAAAAATCGACCACAAAAACATGATTCACTCTTAACTATTCACTCAACTCTTAACTACAAAAAATGGGTATTCGTTTTTTTTGTCCGAACGGGCATAAATTGAATGTTAAAGTGCATTTAGCCGGTAAAGCGGGGTTTTGTCCTGAATGCGGAGCAAGACTTATTATTCCATTGCAAAGTACGCGAAAAAGCAGCAGAGAACTTAACGAACCGAACGAACACAACAAACCAAACGAACACCAAACACAGAACGAATCTCAACAATCTCAACAAAATGTTCCCGATGCCAATCCGGTCATTTCCGAAATACCCACACAACCCCAATCATTGGAAACTTCAACAAAACATGTTGTCAAATCCGAAAAAATTCTCAATCCAATCTTGCAAGATCAAACAGTTGTCTGGTATGTTCAAGTACCGGGCGGTCCCCAATACGGTCCTGTTACCGGACAGATAATTCATTCCTGGATTCAAGAACAACGCCTCGAACCGGCAATGTTGGTTTGGCGCGAAGGTTGGTCAAATTGGTTGGAAGCCAAAAACGTCTTTACTGAATTGGAATTTCAATAAAACACTCCTCAAGTTCCCTACGTTATTACTCTAATGATTGCGGAAACAATTCTCCATTCTTTATTAAAAGCGAAAAATACCGACGTTTTTCATATTGATTGCGATGGTATTTTTACGTTTTACAAGGGCAATGTGATATTGCGATTTCTCAAACGTACCGATTCACCTATTGGAGTTTCGATTTATGAACTCTTTCAGCAGATTAACGGTATTTTGGCAGCGGTAAAACAAGCCTTGCTCGGCGAAACAACTGTTACGGTCGAATGGAATTACGGACAACTTCTTGAATTGCGAATGTTTCCCGAATTTGCCGAAGACAACACTATTAAGGGCGTGGTCGGTATGGCGTTTGATAAAACCGATGTTGCCCAAATTCATGGTACGCAAGAAAATCAATGGTTACTCGAAACCGCTTTTGAAAGTCTTCCGGACGGCATGATGGTAGTTGACGAAAACTTGGTGGTTCGTCGTGCGAACAAAGCTATTCGCAATTGGTTGCCGGAACTGGTTCCCAATCGCGATACTTGTTATCGTTCTCTTGTTGGCATTTCGGAACCGTGTAGTTTTTGCCCTTGCCTGAAAACATTCGAAACCGGAGAGCGGCATCAACATATCTATCACAATTCGCGTTATGATCGTTGGTATGAATTGACGAGTTATCCGATTTTCGATCCTGTTACGGGCAAACCGGTGTTTGTGCTTGAATATGTACGCGATATCGACGAACAACATCGCCGCGAAGAAGCGTTGAGTCATCAGAAAAAACTACTCAACGCAATTCTTGATGCGTCTTTGGATGGTATTTTGGCGTTGACCGATGGCATTGAGACGCCGTTCGCGAACGCAAGATATTCCGAATTTTTCCGCGACTGGCAAAAGTTGCGTTTCAACGAACCTCTTGAAGTTGTCCGAAATTTTTATAACGAAATATTATTGGATGTGGACGTTTTGCTGGAAATGGTTGCTGATGTACGGGAAAACCATCGTTCGCGTGAAGGAATTGTGCATACGCGCGGCGGGAAAGTTTCTTATGTACGGGGGCGAGTTGCCGAAACCGGACTGGGGCGAACCGGAATAACGGAAATCTGGACTTATCGCGATATCACCGAACAAGTCCGATTCGAACAAACGCTTCGAATCATGCAAACCGCCATCAATAATATTTCCATTCCGATTTTTCGGGTTTCTGAATCAGGACAAATTGTTTATGTCAACAAGTCGATGATTCAATCTCTTGGTTATCAGAGCGGCGGTCAAATTCTTAACCGTTATGTTTGGGAGATTAGTATTCCTTATACCGAACAGACTTGGTCGGAATTTTGGGCGGAATTGCTCAACACCAAATCAGCAAAAATAAGCGGACGGATTTGCCGGAACGACGGAACAGATTATCCGGCGGAATTGTTTTGTGATTCGATTGAGCAAGACGGTAAAAATTACATGGTTGCGTGTATCCATGATTTAACCGAACAAACGTTGCGAATTGAAGCGGAAAAAGCGTCCGGCGAAAAGAGCAAGTTTCTTGCTCACATGTCCCATGAAATCCGAACTCCGCTCAATGGGGTGATTGGCATGTGTGATCTTTTGCTTGGCACCGAATTGACGGTCAAACAACGCGAATATGCGTTGATGGCTCAATCGTCCGGTCAACATCTCCTTTCGTTGATCAGCGATATTCTTGATTTTTCCAAAATTGAAGCGGGCAAACTCGAAATAGAATCTTACGAATTTGATTTACCGGAATTGATTGATTCGGTGTTTGGTATTCTTGCGCCGACGGCGCTCAGTAAACGGCTTGAACTGTGTGAGGTGTTTCGGAATAAAATTTCGCAACGTGTTGTGGGAGATGCCAGCCGAGTTCGGCAAATTCTTGTCAATTTTATCGGTAACGCAATCAAATTCACTTCGAAAGGCGGAATTCGGTTAGTGATTAGTGTGATTGATGTTTGCGATTTGCATGTTCCGGTGCGTCAACGGATTCGGTTTGACGTGATTGATTCGGGGATTGGCATTGCGAAATCGCAAATCAATCGATTATTTACTTCGTTTTCGCAAATTGATTCGTCGTTTGCGCGTCGTTTTGGCGGTACGGGGCTTGGTTTGGCGATTTCTAAAGAGTTGATTCATTTGATGGATGGAACGGTTGGAGTTGAAAGTATTGAGGGCGAAGGGTCGGATTTTTGGTTTGAGATTCCGTTTCCCGTGGTGGTTGCCGACAACAAAACAAAAACAACAACCGCAATAACGACAACAACAGCAATAACATTGAAAGAGTCGTTATTTACTTTGCCGTTTGATGATCCGTTTTTTGCTGGAGTTTCGGTGTATGTTGTTGCCGGTAACACGGTGTTGCTCAATGCGTTGACGTTGCAACTGCAATCGTGGAACATGAAGGTTTCGGAGTTTTCTGATATTCGGGCGGCGCGAGCGATGTTTGATCCTGATTGTCCGCCGCGTTTGATTTTGATTGACCAATCTGTTTTTGAATTGCCGGAGGCGGTTGCGGACGGTGTTGCGTGGCGTAATGCTGTCAAATCTGTTTCGCAACAGCATCAGATCACAATGATCATGCTTGTTTCGATTGGCGAGTCGCCGGACACTTCTTATCCGGTCAATTCTTTTGCTGATTTATTTTTGACGAAGCCGGTGTTGTCGGTGGATCTTGCGGAGACATTGGCGGCGGTGTTGAGTGGGGTTGACATGGAGCAACTTCTTCGCAACAACAAACGCAAACAACGTAAACAATTAACGCAGACGGAGCAATTGCGGCAAAATGAGATTGAGCGATTGCACAAGACGCAAATCGTTCTTGTGGCGGAAGACAATCGTGTTAATCAGATTGTGATTGCTGAAATGTTGAATCGGGCGCAATATCAATGTGAGATTACGGGCAATGGGATTGAGGCGTGTGAGGCGGTGGTGCGAACGGGTTTTGATATTATTTTGATGGATTGTCAGATGCCGGAGCGGGACGGGTTGGAGGCGACGCGGATTATTCGCAAGATGGAGCGGGGCGAAACCGAACAAAAACCGGCGCATTGTGGGCGTATTCCGATTATTGCTCTAACGGCGAACGCCACCAAGGGAGACGAAGACCAATGCCTCAATGCGGGAATGGATGCGTTTTGTAGTAAACCGATTGAATCGGAAAAATTGTTTGCTATTATTGAGTATTGGCTTTCGGCAAAAATGTCCTATAGAAAATAGACTTTTTCTCTAACCCTTTCCCAAGAAAAAGGTTGCTCACCTGAAAACGGTGTATTTTCAGGCGAAAACGGCGCATTTTCAGGTGAAAATGGCGCATTTTCAGATGAAAATGGCGCATTTTCAGATGAAAACGGCGCATTTTCAGGTGAAAACGGCGCATTTTCAGATGAAAACGGCGCATTTTCAGATGAAAATGGCGCATTTTCAGGTGAAAATGGCGCATTTTCAGGCGAAAACGGCGTATTTGCCGGCGCAAATGCCGTATTTGCCGGCGCAAATGTCGTATTTGCCGGCGCAAATGCCGCATTTGCCGGCGCAAATGCCGTATTTGCCGGCGCAAATGCCGCATTTGCCGGCGCAAATGCCGCATTTGCCGGCGCAAATGTCGTATTTGCCGGCGCAAATGCCGCATTTGCCGGCGCAAATGCCGCATTTGCCGGCGCAAATGCCGCATTTGCCGGCGCAAATGTCGTATTTGCCGGCGCAAATG
>JAIRTV010000090.1 GCA_031254675.1 Planctomycetaceae bacterium
AGCGGAATTGCGGTTGTTCATTTACGAACAAAACAAATGGATTTACTCGGACAAACCGATGAAATCTTTTGGCATTGCAACGGTTCGCCCAATTCCCGTTGGGCTGTCGGCGATACACACAAAGGAAGTATTTTTGTTATCAATCGTGAAACCGGCGAACGGATTTGTCTGACCACAAAACATCCAATGAAACCCGACCACACTCATCCGATTTTCAGTCCCGACAACAACCGGATTCTCATCCAATCCGGTATTCTCAATAATGGAAAATCGCTTGATTTGTTGACTGTTGAGATGCCGAAATAGAATAGACCTCTTCCCTCTCCCTAACACAAAAGCTTTCAATTTAATACTTGTTTTTGTTGAACACAGAAGACACGGAAAAATAAAAAAATTCCGTGTCTTCTGTGTTTTTCTGTGTTCAATTTCTTCCTTGAGAATAAGGATTGTTAAACGAACAGAGATTGGTACCTACCCAAAAGCGGAAATTGGAGAACTCCAAAGACCAATTGGAGAACTCCAATAACCGATTGGAGAACTCCAATGACTAATTGGAGAACTCCAATAACCGATTGGAGAACTCCAAAGACCAATTGGAGAACTCCAATAACCGATTGGAGAACTCCAATGCCCAATTGGAGAACTCCAATGACCGATTGGAGAACTCCAATGACCGATTGGAGAACTCCAAAGACTAATTGGAGAACTCCAAAGACCGATTGGAGAACTCCAATTTGGCTTATTTTCGTGTTTTTTGTGTTATTTCGTGTGTTTCGCGTGAAATAAAATGAAGCACGACCGACACGAAATACACGAAAGTTGGAGAAAAAAACTTAGGAAATATTCCACAGAATAGATACAAATCGAATCCATTACCGCCAAAAATGAACTACCCAAATGTCAAGGAAACCGCGAAAAATAAAGAACTTAAAACTTCGCTTCGTAGGCAACCTTTTGCCAAATGATTTCGCCTCTAGTTGTGTTGCCTAGTTTATCTAAACTAACACATAGGACTCTAATTGCTAAAAAATTTTGGTTAAAATTTTTATTTCTCTCATTTTTTACTTTTTACTATGCTATAATTGAGAAGCAAGTCGGTTGTTTTCGGGAACTATTTTCGTCGAAAATGTTGAAGAATGAATCATATTCGCTTTCGTTTTTGACGTTTATTGTTTCGAATTTCTTGTTCCCTACTGTTTCAAATTGAAATGGTAATTTCCTCCAACAAAGATAGATTAGAGGTTAAAGATGCTGTCGAATATGAAAATTGGTAGAAAATTGTTAGCTGGTTTTGGTTTGTCGATTCTCCTGCTTTTTGTTGTTGGCGGAGTTAGTTATGTTGCGCTTCGGGAAATCAGCAAGCAGACAGCAATATTTCTTCGAGAAATTAACGTCTTTTCGTTGTCCACGACGATGGTGATTGATTCTTACGAAGCCCAACTCGCTTCCGAACAACACTCCATAACAAAAAATAAAATGTACCACGACAAAATGGTACAGTGGGTGAATTTGATGGACGACACCAACACGGAACTGCATCAACTCGATGCCAATAAGTCCGTACACGAAAGCGCCACCAGAATTGTCAGCATCGCAAGAGAGTACGAAAAACTCGACAAAGATTTCGCCAATTTCACTGCGGATCTCAGCAAAATGAAAATAGAACGAGCTCAAGCTTACGATATCGTCGAACAATCGTTAAAGGCATTAGACCTCTTAGTCAGCAAACACACCGCCCAAAATGTCGCAAACATCATCAATAATCCGGAAACAAACGAAACCGCAAAACAAACATTTGATCCAGAACAAATCGAATCGGTCGCCACTCCAATCAGAATACTCTACGAAGCACAACAAATGCGAATCAGAACTCGTGATTATGAAATGACCACTGACCTAAAAGTATTGGAAGACATTGAGAAGGAAGTCGTCGCCCAGTTTGAAGATGTTCTCAACAGATGTTCCGTGCTGAGTACAAAACTGACTAACGACACCGAAGGACACACGCTCCTTGACAACACAATTAACGCCGTGAAAAAGTGGAAAAAATTGAACGACGATTGTATTAGCATGCTGAAAAAATTGGAGATCAACCAACAAACACAACATAGCATAGGCACAACAATAACGCCAATTATTGAAGAGATCATCAAAGATGTCAGAGAAGAAGTTGATGCGACATTCCTTGCCATGTCCAAGTTGACAACATTTGTATTGATTCTTATTGGTGGTGTTTGTTGTCTGGCATTGGTAGCCGGTGTTACTGCCGCAATGGTGTTGACGAAAAATATTGTAACCGGTTTGGGAATTGCCGTCAACGCAATGACGCAGATAGCACATAATGGCGATCTAACAGTTGAGTTACCGTCGGAATATCGGCAACGTAAAGATGAAATCGGCGACTTGTCAAACGCCTTGCAAGCAATTATGACAGAGTTTCGAAATGTCGAAAATCTTGCAAAACAACTTGCCGAAGGAAATTGGCTTAGCACCGTCCATATTCGCGGCAATCTCGATGCGATGAACATTAATCTTGCGGCAATGCTTGATCAGGTTAATGATGCATTGAGTAATACGACGGAAGCGGTTACTCAGGTTGCCACCGGAGCGTCTCAAGTTGCTGCGGCAAGTGGAAGCCTTTCGCAAGGAGCAACGGAATCTGCCGCCAGTATTGAAGAGATTACAGCATCAATGGGCGAAATCGGCGACCAAACCAATAAAAACGCCAAAAATGCCAGCGAAGCAAACTCCTTGGCAAAAGCCGCCAATGATTCCGCCGCTGTCGGTCAGGACATGATGAAGAAAATGATCGAATCAATGGCGTTAATTACGAAAAATTCACAGGATGTACAAAAAGTAGTTAAAGTGATTGATGACATTTCGTTCCAAACAAACCTGCTTGCACTGAATGCGGCGGTTGAAGCGGCACGGGCTGGGATTCACGGTAAGGGTTTTGCTGTTGTTGCGGAAGAGGTTCGGAACTTGGCGTCACGCAGTGCCAAAGCCGCAGCCGAAACAACACAAATGATCGAAAATAACAGCAAACAAATCAACGAAGGCGCCGAAATCGCAACACAAACCGCTGAAATGTTGAACGGCATCGTCGAACAATCACAACAAGTCGCCACATTGGTTGGAGCAATCGCGCAAGCAAGCGGTGAACAAGCACAAGGTATTTCCCAAGTTTCACAAGGATTGCATCAGATTGACGCTGTGACGCAACAAAATACCGCCAATGCCGAAGAAACTGCAAGCGTTTCCAACGAAATGAGCAGTCAAGCAAATCAATTACAAAAATTGGTCGGTCAATTCCGAGTCCGACAAGTCTCAAGAACGAAACACAATGATTTTGATGCGACTCCCCAATCGGAAACGGTTGCCGTGCGGAAACCAACTGTCTCCCCGTTGACTGGTTCCAAACTTGCCCCAGCCGTATCGCTCAAACAAACCGTCAAACCAATAGCAACACAAACCGCAACACCCGCCCCAGCTTTACATCCGTCTCTTGAAGTTGACGATGAACATTGGGGCGGAGGCGGAGGTGCCGATATTAAAATTGATCTTGACGATAAATCGTTCGGTAAATATTGAACCGCCATGAAATTGTTACGACTCGCTCTGAACGATGATAAAAATTGAAACATGATCATGAATGACTACCGGATGTAGAACATACCATGTGATCAAGAGCAAAAATATTCCCTTACGATATTGACTACGATATTAACAATGACTATTTTACGAATACTTTGTTTCGCAGTATTGTTGACGATTCTTTCAAATTTTAGTACGGTAACAGCGTGTACGAACATTCTTGTTTCGAAAGGGGCATCGACGGATGGTTCGGTTGCGATCACGTACACCGCGGATGCGGCGGGATTTTATCCGCGTCTGGAAATTTTTCCGGCGGCGGAATATCCCGCTGACGCTGTTATTGATATTCCGGCAACAAAAGATCGACCCGCCGGAAAAATTAAACAAGCCGCTAAAACGTATCAAATTCTCGGTGTTGTTTGGGACGAAGGTCATGGCGGATTCTGGACTCGCCAAGGTTGCATCAACGAATTTCAAGTCGCCATCGCCGAAACCACTTTCGGCGGTCGCGAAGAATTAGTCAATCCACAAGGGTTGATCAATTACCCGATGATGATAACATTGGCTCTGCAACGTTCCAAAACCGCAAGAGAAGCAATCGCCGTAATGATCCAACTCGTCGAAGAACACGGGTACAACGACGAAGGAGAATCAATTTCTGTTGCGGATAAAGAAGAAGCGTGGGTTTTTGAAATTGTCGGAACCGGACAACATGGCAAAGGTGCGATTTGGGTTGCTCGAAAAGTTCCTGACGGCGAAATCTCTGTTCACGCCAATCAAGCGCGAATCGGTGAAATTCCCGAAAAAAACAATCCCAATGAATTTTTCTTTTCGGACAATATTAAAAGTTTTGCGGTGGAAAAAGGTTGGTTTGATCCTGCCGGTAACAAAATTGACAATAAGACCGAAAAGACCGAAAACAAAAAATTTCGGTTTGATGAAATTTACGGTGCGATTGATGCCAAATCAAAACGAGTTTGCGAAAGTCGTGTTTGGAGTATTTTTCGCCGTGCCGCTCCGTCGCAACATTTTTCGTCGGATTATCATCGAGGTGTTCCCAACGCCGAACCGTATCCCTGGTCAATCAAACCGGATAAAAAACTTTCAACCGCAGATGTTATGGCGTTAATGCGTGATCATTTTGACGGCACCGAATTTGATATGACTCAAGGAATTGATGCCGGCGAATACGGTTTACCGCGGCGTTGGCGTCCGTTGTACTGGAAAGTTGAAGGCGATGATCAAGAATATTCGTGGGAACGTCCGGTTTCAACTCAACAAACCGGTTTCTCAATTGTAACACAATCACGATCAGAATTACCGGATTGGGTTGGTGGCGTGTTGTGGTATGGTGTGGACGATAATTATTTGAGTTGCTATTTTCCGTTGTATTGTGGAATAACGGAAATTCCGCCATCGTTCGCCGCCGGATCAATCCGTCAATTTTCATGGGACAACGCCTGGTGGGTTTTCAATCTCACCGCCAATTACGCCAATCTGAAATATTCACGAATTGCCCCTGAAATTATTACCGTACAAAAAAAATTGGAAACAAAATTTTTCGCGTTACAACATGCCGTCGAAAAAACCGCAACCGAATTACTCAAAACCGACAAAAAACTCGCGCAACAGTATTTGACTGATTACAGTGTTTCGCAAGCGGAATTGGTTGCGGCTCGTTGGAAAAAACTTGCTGTTGATATTTTTACAAAATTCAACGACGGCTATATCCGAAGTGATGACGGTCATTATCCCAAAGAAGGCGATCCTTATCCCGAAAATTGGTTGCGCCGCGTGTTGCGGGAAAAACCGGAACAATTTAAGTTGCCGAAATAATTTCTATTGCGCTAATGCTGTTAGACGCTTGTTAAGGCAATCTCGCTGATGACCAACCGTATTTTGAAAAACACAGCCAAGTGTTGACGAGCAGGCAAAATTTTGTCCATCGGGAAACTGTGGGGCGTTGGATTAAAACGTTGCAATTATTTTTTTCGATGGCGTTGAGAATTGCCAAACCGCCCCGAATAAAAAGAACAATATCCGTTCGTACTGTTTTCGGAACAGAATCAACCAACGGAAATCCGGCTTGCAATCTTGAACGCGCGTCCGTAACCAGATATTGTATCATTTTGCGAAACATCGAAGAATCCCGAAGAGACGCAATATCAACCTCAAACAATTCGGCAATTGATTGCGGAATGTAACAACGTCCTATTGCCGTATCACGCGCAACATCCTGCCAAAAATTGGCAAGTTGTAATCCGGTACAAATAGAATCCGACCAGGTTAATTGTTCCGGTGTTGGTTCCGTTTCGCAAACAAGATGAAGGATAATACGCCCCACAGGATTGGCAGAATATCGGCAATAATCAAGTAATTCGTCAAATGTTGCGTAACGATTTTGAACTTGGTCGCGGCGAAACGCAACCAGTAAATCGGCAAACGGTTGTTTTGGTAACGGGAATTGTTCGATTATTTTCCGCAAGGCAATATAAACCGGATGATTTGGTGCCGGTTTATCCCGTTGGAAACAATCATGAAGACCTTGTTCCCACCGACAAAGATATTCGAGCGATTGTATCCGTGATTCATTGCTTCCGTCATGTTCATCGCTAAGATCGTCCGACCAACGGCAATAAGCATAAATCACCTGAAACGGTTGACGAAATTTTTTCGGTAACAGCCAACCGGCAACACTGAAATTCTCGTAATGTTGTTGCGTCAACCGTTTACAATAAGCCAACGCTTCTGTTTCAGAAAGCGGTTGAGAATTTCCATCAAGCCCGAATCGTTTGAGTTCTTCGGAAAACATGGTAACATGATACTTTGAATAGGAACAAACGAATCAATAAAATAACGCAACACAAACAAATACAATTCCTTGTTTGTGTTGCGTACAATACAAAACGAAATCTCTTACCACCAATGATTCACCATGACCGAAATTCCAGATACCTAATTTAGCGTCTATTTGATCCGAACAAGATTCCGAATTTATTTGTTGTTGCTAAAAATCGCGAATATTTTGTTATCTCAATGAGCAACGATTTTCCGCCTACGCAGCAACACAGGCAGTGTAAGCAAACCAATTCCAAACATCAACATTGTTGCCGGTTCCGGCGTAGTTGGACTCACGACCGAGATCAATGTTTGACTAACGTCGGTTCCGCCTTCGGCAACATAAACCGTCAACGTGTGATCTACTACCGTATCATATCCGATTGATTCCCATGTAATTGCTCCGGTAATTGCATCCAACCATGAGTTGATGACACCGACGGCTGTATTGTAATAACCAGAATCATACACGGATGAGCTATGATTCGTCGGGTCTGGATATGTTGCGGCATTCTTAATACCGAACTCTCCGGCAGTAATATCAAATGTTCCACTTGTCTCATGGATAATTTCCCAAACAACCAACTGATAGAAATAAGCGTTTGCATCGTTAATAATATCCCCGTTTACATCATAAATCGTGGAATAAACATGAGAAAAAAG
>JAIRTV010000111.1 GCA_031254675.1 Planctomycetaceae bacterium
ACCCGACACTCCGCCATGAAATGGGACAAACCGGTCGTCAATTATTTTCGCAACAATTTGATCATCATTACATGACGCAACAAATCAGACAAATTTATCAAAAATACTATCACCGCTAACAAACGAATTTTGTACTCTATCGTGGAATATTCGTGCGGAAATATTGTAAATCGTGAGTTTTCACGTCTCATCCATCTTACTGTATATAATGGTGGTGGTGCTACAACTTCAAAAGCTGGTAATTCCTCAACAAACCCATAATTTCTTAATAGGAGAAATATGTGAAAAAACAACTTATATTATTTGTAGTTTTCTTCTTGTTGACATTTTGTATCGTTCGTATGAATCAAGCAAACGATTCTTCAGAAGACAATAAGAAATTGGAAAGTCAACTACATGTCATCAAATTATTGATTCTAAAAAATGATTTTGATCAACAAGTTTTTGATATTGAGTTAGAAAAACTAGAGAAACTAAGTGGCGAAAATATTGATATGTATATTTTTTCAATTAAAAAATTTATTGATGAAATATCTCGATTACGCCAGAATGATGTTACACGAAAATCATGGATTGTACCACTTGTAACTAAATTAATTTCCAAGCAAGCCTTATCGCCTTATGCTAGAGGTGCCCAAATAGAAGCCATTGTTAATTATTTGTCCTTTGATATTAAAAGCAAGAAGATTGACTCAAAGGAACGGAAGGATATTTCAGTTAATTTGTTGAATATATGGAAGCATATTGTTGATCATATAGATGAGAATTGGGACGCTAATGTTTCAGAAAATCACCTTAAACCCTATTTTCCGCCTGTTTCATATCAAGGAGGATTTTATGCAGGTATGTCTCCTCAAAGTATTACGGACGAGAAAGTCAAAAGAGAATATTCAGAATTTTTAAAAAAACGAGACGCTTTGAATAGAAAAAGCATTGAACAACAACAAGCAAAACAGATGAAACAACGACATGAAGTTGTTGTTAAAAAATATATTATTGATTTGTATTCGATACCACCGTTGGCAACTGAAGAACTTGCAACACTGTTAAAAAAGTACAATATTGACCCCAAATTTTCTCAAGAGATTCTTGATACCATCAAAAAACAAATAAAAAGTAAATAAAATAATAGTCCACAAAACATGACAATGTCGTGGATTAATTTGCCAGCGGATTCAAAATCAGTTTTAGATAAAATCTTAAGGGAACTTCTAAAAACCTTGCTTCTTAAAAATCTTGTCCTTGAAAAATAAAGACTTGCAAATATTTTTCGGGTAAAAAACTAGGTTTTTAGAAGTTCCTTTAATTAAATTGATATTACAAAAGTGTTGTTGAACGCTTCCAATCCGAACGTTAATTTCAAATATTCTGTTGACGAATCATCTGAAAAGTGCGGAAGAAGTTCTTTCTCAATATCAACAATCATTTCCGTCTTTGGTTTGAATTCACGATGATAATCAAGAAGTTGCTCTAACATGTTGCGAAAAGGTTGCGGGGACTTGTACGAAGTTGCCAAAACACTACAATAATAAACAATCTTTCTTGGAAAGGTTGTTTAATTTTTTCATAGATAAAGGAAACTTTCAGATTTTACATAACAATTATGACAACAATTGCAATTCTTGGAGCGACAGGTTATACGGCATTGGAATTGATTAAAATTTTGTTGCGACATCCAAACGCGGAAATAACAGCATTGACGAGCCGCGAAGATAAACGGAACATCGGATTGGTACACCCCGCGTTATCAGGACGACTCGATTTATCGCTCGAAAATCTTTCCGCAAAAGAAATTGCCAATCGAGCGGAATGCGTGTTCAGCTGCTTGCCACATACTGCTTCGGCAAAAATTGTTCCGGAATTACTGCATTACGGAACCAATGTCATTGATTTAAGTGCGGATTATCGGCTTGACTCGGTTGAAGTTTTCGAAACATGGTACGCCGAAAAACATCCCGATCCAAAACGGTTGGGCAATGTGCCTTACGGACTGCCCGAATTATTTCGAGATCAGATTATCGGTACAAATTTAATTGCGAACCCCGGTTGCTATCCCACTTCGGCAATTCTTCCGCTCACACCACTTATCAAAACAAATTTGATTGAACCGGAAGAAATTATTATTGATTCGAAAAGCGGAGTTTCCGGCGCAGGACGAACATTGAAATTGTCGTCTCTTTATGCCGAATGTAACGAAAATATTGCACCGTACGGTCTCGGAACACATCGACATACTCCGGAAATAGAACAAATCATCACCACCGCAAGCGGAAAAATCACAAAAATTATTTTCACGCCCCATTTGACACCAATGAACCGCGGAATTTTATCAACAATCTATGCCAAACCGTTACAACAAATTGTGAAAAATGATACACAAAATGAATTGCTTGAAACGTTGCGTCATTTTTATCGCGACGAACCGTTTGTCAAAATTGTGGAACATCTTCCCTCAACAAAAGATGTTTCGGGAACAAATTTTGTTCATATTACTGTCCGAGTTGTCGGAAACAGAATTATTATCGTTTCGGCAATCGATAATCTGATTAAAGGGGCATCGGGTGCGGCTGTTCAAAACTTTAATTTAATGTTCCGTTATCCCGAAACAACCGCTTTGATTTAATGTTTTGTTGATAGATTTTGTTAATAGATTATTGTAATCTCTTTGGTTGTCATCCTGTCAATATTTATAATTTTCGGTACTATAACATTAAAAGCAAAACGCAACATTTGACAAAATGATCAACCCAGTTCAAACATGGAAATTACGAACACAAACATTGGATTTTGTTGGACGACCGATTTTTATGGGAATCGTTAACGTAACGCCGGACAGTTTTTCTGATGGTGGGCGTTATTTTGAAACGTCGGCGGCTGTTGATCGTGCTTTGCAATTGGTTGCCGATGGAGCGGGGATTCTTGATATTGGCGGCGAAAGTACGCGACCCGGTTCCGACGGAATTAGTGCAACAGAAGAGCTTCGGCGAGTTATTCCGGTTGTTACGGCAATTATTGAAGCAATGCCCAAAAATCAGCGAGTTCCGATTTCTATTGATACAACAAAACCATTGGTTGCCGCCGAAACAATTCAAGCCGGCGCGGAAATCATCAATGACGTTTCGCCCGAAACGGATTCGGCAATGATTCGAGTTCTTCTGGAAACCGGAGCAGGTTATTGTGTGATGCATTCGCAAGGTTCGCCGAAAACAATGCAACTCAATCCGCAATACAATAATGTTGTTACGGATGTGTTCGAAATTCTCAAACGCCGACGAAAAGAATTGATTGCGTTTGGAGTAGAGCCAGAACGAATTGCTGTTGATCCGGGATTAGGATTCGGCAAAACAACCGAACATAACTGGGAACTCATTGAAAATATCGAACAATTTCACAATCTCGAATCACCATTGTTGGTCGGACATTCCCGCAAAAAATTCGTTGCGGATACTTTCGAAAACCGAGAAATCGGAACAAATTTCGTTACTCAAAAACTTGTCGCGAAAAAAGTTTCAGTGATTCGGTTACACGAAATACCGCAAGAAATCTTGAAAGAAATACCAAAAACAGCAGAATAAATCATTCGTTGTACTGAATCATGACCTTTTGAAAATTACGAATACTTCGAAGCAATCCGAATAATGGCTGGAATTAACAATCGCATTGTTCGGGCGCGATGGCTGATAGCGCGTTTAACCGCCGGTGCCAATTCGCCGAATGTTCGATGATATTCCGCAATTTCAAATAAAGGATCATAACCGAATCCGCCAATTCCTGCCGGTTCAAAACGAATTTTTCCGCGACAATATTGTTCATATTCGCACAGAATATTTCCGGCGGGATCGGCAAGAGCTGCCGCACAAGTATAATGAGCGGTTCTTTTATCCGGCGAAATGTTGCCGAGTTGTTCGAGAAGCAACCGATTGTTGTCTTCATCAGAAGCGTTCAACTGTTCCGAAAATTTTTCCGATAACTTACCGGATTGTCCTGATTTTTGTTTTTCTAATTTTGCTCTTTCCGTTTCTTCGGTCAACACCGCATATCGCGCCGAATACACTCCAGGTGCGCCACCCAAAGCATCAACAGAAAGTCCGCTGTCTTCGCCAATCACCCACGCATTAAGAAATTGCGCCTGTGCGGACGCTTTTTTCCGTGCGTTTTCGGAAAATGTTGTGCCGTCTTCGACAACATCAATTTTGTTCTCAAAATTCGACAACGTTCGAACTTCAATATCAAACGGAATCAGTAATTCCGCCAACTCAATTCCTTTTTTCCGGTTATTGGTTCCGAGTACAATAGAAAACATCGCAATTTCTAGGATTATTGGTTATGATTAACAATTGATTCTCTATCATTCTGTGAAATACAACTTTTATGAGAAAACACAATAGCCAATTGATAAATAAATTCATGAACTTCATGCAAAACACTATTAGCTGTTATTTCGCCTATCGTTGCTGGTGGAATTGTTTGAACACCAACTGTAAAACTACCGAGTGAATGAGATTCAATAATTGTATTTACTGTAATATTTTGTTTTGTTTCTGAATTACTGAACTCACACAATTCCTGTATAAAATCGTCAATAGCTTGAACGACATCAAATTCGCCAAACATCATTTTAGCTGATTCTGGTTCCTTCCATTCTTTTAACAGTAGAAATATTAGGCGTAACGCATTACTTGCCTGCCCAGCTAATCTTCTATTAATTGAATTTACTCGTGTGTTAGAAGCCATATTTTAAAAATAAATTAGTGTTTGTAGGTTAATAGTCTCAACAACAAACTATCAACCGACGTTAAATTAAACAAAACTCTGCAAATTCTAAACTAAATCCAATGTTTATCAAGCAAATTTTTAGTATTTTATTACATTTTTCTACGAATTTTCCAGAACTTTTTGAATTAACCAGAAAATAGACAATGATTTATAATCGAATATCAGATAATTTTCAATCAGAAACAGGCAAATGGTAAAAAAACTTCTTTTTCAATCAGTTTTTTGGACAACTAAATTTTTATTCTCATTTTTCTCTCAAGCTTCCTGTAGCCCCATTTCACGACGTACACGGTAATTTTCTCTATTGCGTGTTTTTTTTGCGATTTGTATAATCCAATAATGATAATCCTACTTGAAAGTATTGAGTCGAAAGTATTGCGGTTGGAGAGAGAAAACGCCGAATCGTGTTGAATAGACGTGTCACTCAGAGAACGTTAAATATAATGCAATTCCTGAAAGATCGCATTAACGTTCGCGCACGTACATAAAATAACGTGAACGGTTACAATTTTTCTTGGTACGATTCAAAATTGACGGTTATTTGAAGCAATATTTTGGTAATATTTCACGAATAATTGTAATTGAAAATATGACACTAAAAAATTACGAAATATATTATTGTTTTGTTAATATTCTTTCCGGTTCAAGACTTTTCTTAACGTTTATGAGTTCTTGTTCCGCAAAGAAACGACGTTTTTCCAAATAGTAGAGATAATCCTGTTTATCTTTTCTTGACCATGTATTGGCTTGATGATAAGCTCCGCAGTAAGGAACTAAAAGGTCAATCCAACACGCGACAATTCGTTTTTCTGCATCGGAAACATGAACATTATAATGATCTGGTTCGAGATATTTCATCAGCGAACTCTTACTAGAACCTGTATGGTAAGGCGGAAGCATTTCGGATCGACTTCGAACTTCCAGCCATTGAATATAACGGTTATTATTTATTGTACCGTTATTTGTCAATGACAGATAAGATTCTGAGAACAATCGTTTGTATTGTTCTTCCTGCGTAACATTTTCGATAACAACACGCGGTGCACTTGTTAAAGAGAGTGTGGTTTGATGGGAATGATCAGCGTTGGGAATGTCTCCGGTGTGATGGCACGAAATGCAATGTCGATCCCAAATCGGTTGAATTTCTTGTGTGTAACTGAAACCGGCAACAGGAGCGTTTGGGTCAACCGTTAAGGGAGGGGCATTGATTCCCCAATAGTTTTCAATGGAATCGAGACAATTTTCGTTTTCCAGCCGAACCATGAGCGGATGTGGATGATTACCGAATTGTCGTAACCGTTGCGGCGATTTTCGCAACGCAATTGTTGCCGGTCGATTCATTGGCATTATTGTTGTTTCGAGTTTATCTTCGTGGCAGCCGAGGCAAGCGAATGTTTCACCGCCTTGTAATGTCGCCCAACTTCGCATGGATTGGACGCAGTAACCTTTTTCGTCCAATAATTGAAAATACACGGGAGTTCGTGCGGGAACTTTGAATGCGACGCTCCCATCCGATTCAATATCCACTTCGCCCAAAACATGTTTTACGTCCCATGAACCGTTATTCAATGAAATTGGTGTTTGGCAAATTCCTTCACCGGCTTCACCTGTATTGAAACTTCGTCCTATTTTGGCAGCCCGATATTCCAAGGCAACAACACGCAAATGTTTCACTGTGCCGCGTGCAATTCCTTTCAAACCGGGACCGAGATAAATGTCCTGAACAACAAACGTACCGAAATTATTTTTCGGATCGACTTGATCCGGTTTGATTGGCGGTACGGAATGCGACATCATCGCCACAGGATGACCACACGAAACAGACCAATCAAAGGCAAGAAGTTCACGTTCCCCTTCTGCGGTCATCCAATAGATTCCCATTGGCGGATTATAAGGTCCGAGATTATTCGGATTCCAACCTTCCGGACAAAATGCAACAAGATAATGCTCTTCATCAAAAGGAAACGGATATTGATATTGTGCTCCGTCTTGTCCGAAACAGTCAATTGTACGATTATCGAATCCTTCGGTTTTAATTGTTGAATGTTTACGCCCAGGTGTTCCGTCCGGTGAAGCACCGGCAACATATTCAATATTGTTACCATTTTGTGTTCCCTGATTTCTATCAACAAGAGCCAATTTTCCTTTACTGGGAACGTGATGCCCACCGATAATCGAAATAATTTTATGAGAATTGGGAATTGCTCTTGCCTGAATATACGATGCCGGATACATTGAATTATTGCCACAATATTCTGTTTGCATTGTTCCATCAGGATTCATTGTCATTAAAGGATGAAGGAAATAAGCATTTCGATCATTGTATTCCCAACGCGTGAATAAAACCCGACCATCATTCAGTATCTGAGGATAATTGACTTCGAGTTCATCGAATGTCAAACGCCGAATATTGCTGCCATCGGCGTTGCAACGAAAAATATCTCCGTTACGAACAGGCCAACAATCATTGATTTGAACTTTTCGGCTCGAAACAAAAAGAATATCGCCTTGAGGCGTAAAACAAGGCTCGTAATCGGTACAAGGATATTTTCGTCCGTTCATTTCCGGAGAAAATGTTATTTGTTTAATTGCACGATTTTCAAGATTCATTGTGTAAAGATGATAATCATCGTCGGTAAAAGACTGACGCATCGAAAAAACAATGGTTTTATTATCAAACGAAATATTCGGATCACGAATCACACCTTGCGAAGTACTCAGTAACACTTCATGTTTCAAAATTCCCTCTGGTTCAAGCTGAATCAAACAGAGTTGAGAACCGGAACGGTAAGATGTAATTCGATCAAAATATTGCTCATCGGTTTGGTTGAGTGTTGATGTCATTCCGCCGTTGGGACTACCGAAAATATAATGTTTGGCATAGACGATCTTATCCGTTTTTGCACGAATAATCTCCAAACGTTCACGTCGGCGTTGTTCGCAAGCGTTGATGTAGAGTTTCTTCCAACGCGGATCGACGCCGGAGATTTTTTCCTGAAGTAACGATTTTATTTGCGTACGATAAAAACTGACATCATTTTGGTTTTGGAGTTGAGTGAGAACTTTTTCGAGCATTTTTTGTTCAATATCGGCGTTTTCTTTGGAAATGAAACACTTTTTGTAATCGAGTCCATAATCCTGCATCATCCAATCATTGTGAAGCCGACCTGTTGGAAAAGCAACATCGACGGCATTGGCAACACCGGAATCATCAGGAATTTCACTGAAAATACGAACTTCAGCAATTTGTACATTAAAAAGGTTTTCCGTAACAATCGGATTTTGACGCGGCAATAATAGACCGGTCATGGGAGATCGTATCTGATAATTTTCGTTGACACGGATGCCGAGATAACGAGTTTCGATTGGCTCCCAAAGAACCGAAGCAGAATAACCCCGATTAACTGGAACGAGTTCCGCCTTTTCACGAATTGGTCGGACATTAACGTTTCCTTGCGGATCATCGCAAGAAAATATCGTAATATTTTTCGGATGGAGCGTTTTCCAACTATTAACAGTAACAAAACGGATACCATTGCATTTTCGTAGCGAACCAAGATCAAGAATAAATCTTGCTGTAATTGGTTCCTCGGCAAATGCCGGCACAGTATTTTTACGAGTTCCTGTTCGTGTGTCGTCGAGGAGACAAGCGTATGTTGCCGGATTGTCATCAATCATTTTGTCAACTGCATATTCCGGCGAGTGAACCTCATTAGCCGTCCAAACAGCAACCGGACGAAATTCCAATTCGTTGGCTATTACAAATATCGGCTGAAAAATTAAAAATACGGAAATAAAATATTGTGTCATTTTTGGCATTGAAAAACTCCTGATTTAAAAATATTTTTTTACGGTAATCAATACGAATGATTCCTGTTTAGTAAAATAAAATTTAATTTTTTGTGGGTTCAAAATCAAATATCATTGGGTGTTATTGTTTGAATGAGTATCCGATTAGGAGTACCGACTTCAAATTTTTTTGTGACGGATTTATTTTCAACATTAATCTCGAGTGGAGTTGTTGACTCATCAAGATATTTTTTATCAATAAGTGAATAAACGCGAACTGTTTCCGGTTTTCGTCTTGTTGATTCGTTTACTGTGGTTCCGTCTTCGGATTCGGTTTTTGAGAGAACAACTTTGAATTTTCCTGATGGTACGCCGGAAAACTGACCATGTGTTTGAATTACTGCGGTTCCAGAAATATTTGTTGTTCCGCCGATACTCCATTTGTTTGAAATCTGATTGTCACACAATGAAATTTGTACATTTTCTACAGGAACATTGTCCTGCGTAATTGTTATTTTGCACGAATATAATTTCGGGAAATCAGCTGGTTGTGTTTCCTGCCGACAACCCGAAACAATAATCGAACCAATCATGAAAAAGAAAAATAGTTGTTTCATCATTTTGTTTATTAGTGAAAGATTATAATTTAAAAAAATAGTAACAAAAGTAAGAAATGAATCGCAAAAAATTCCGTTTCAAACCAACTTTAAAAAAATTAAAGTCGTTTGAAACGAAATAGACGTTTAATTTTCTTTACGGCGTGTTTGATTCGCCTCCATTGATTGAACCTAAAGCTCCCCAGATTCCGAAAGGACTCTCGCTGCTGAGATATACTTTAGTTTTCTGATCGGTATTGTAATTTCCGCAATAAATTGTATCGGATATAAAACGACCGCTACCATCAACTAAGGCAATATTGACACCGCCCGAATGATAACTTGTTGCGGAAAAAATTCCCCACAAATCAAATAAGCCAGTGCTGCTAGAATTGCTTCTGTAACAAGATGGCGAATTGGGTGGGAGAATGGTATTGAAACCGATGAAGGCTGCTCGACCATCTGCCCATCGTCTTCCGCGAAGACTTCGCCTGGGTGAATTGATTTCGTTACTGCCGTTCCGCATTTCCATACATTTTCCGGCATGAATTCCATCGGATGTACTACTGCCAATATTTGTTTGATAAGCCACTCCACCGCGAAGAATAGCAGGTGCCGTTCCATATACTACTTCTGGCGAGGCTGCCGCTTCACTGATCGCAACCGTATTGGAAGTTCCATCAATATCAGCCGTCATGGAATGCCAGACATTTTCACCGAATAATGTTCTTGAAATTACTTGAATCGCATCATACCAAGAACCGTTATTAGGAAGTGGTAAAGCTGGATTCGCAGCAGTACTTACATAATTATTATGTACCGCAACATCTGCCATAGAAAACATGATATTCGTACCGGATGTCAAATTGGTCGGATTTCCGTCAATTATTTTCGCCTGTCCATCTGAAGGACAGATAAGTGTACTAATAACAAGAGTAGCAAAAACAGTAGCGTTAAAACTTGAATCGGGTATATTACTACCGGAAGTAGCTCGAATCGTATCGTAGGGTGCAGATTGTTCCATAAATGGCAATAATGGAAAAGTTCCGCCCCAATTAATATTTTGGCATTGATGGTAATTGTGTCGAGCGGGAAATGAATTGTTGACATCGTGATAATTGTGTAACGCCAACACGAATTGTTTCATGTGATTAGCACACTGCATTCGTCTTGCGGCTTCGCGAGCGGCTTGCACGGCAGGCAACAGAAGTGCGATTAAAACACCGATAATCGCAATGACCACAAGAAGTTCGACCAACGTAAAGCCGAATCGCAAAGAACGTGAAAGAGTTGAGAATTTTGCGGAAAAACGCCGAAAAATCGACCACTCTCCACTATCCGTTCTCAACTCTCCACTCCATATCGCCCCCCCCCCCCTGGTTTACGTAATTTATCCATTTTAACATTTGACTTTTCGCAAAAAATATTGCCAAAATCCCGACAACACATTTTACTAAATTTTCCATCATTATTCTCCTTGTTTTATAAGGTTTTGCAGAAATAATTGTGAAACATTCGCCGAAAAACAACACAGCGAAAAATACGTATCACAACTGACTAAGTTTCATAGTTTATGTTAAACAGAATAAAATGTCAAGCGGAACTTTTGACTTTAAAAAATTTTTTGGGTAATTATTCAGTAGAATTTTCGTTAAAAGATAAATCATTTAAGAACCGACTGAACTTTTGCAAATCCCTTGATATTTCAACATATTGATTTTTAGAACAACTTTTATAAACGCAATATGCGATATAATAATACAGCAAAATCGAGTGATTTCAATGTTTCAAACCATTTGATTTACAGTGTGAAACACAACTTTGCAAAAGTCCAGTTATAATCAATAAAACTTGCCTCACGTTTTATTTTCTGACAATTTGTTGTACATATTTTTGATCTTCTTTTGAAAGTTTTGAAAGCGGAACAGTAATTTCTTTGGTTTCACCTTTTAATTTGAGGATAACCTGATTATCTTTTAAGTCGATAAAACATGCTGCCTGTGTAAACTCACCATCTGTCGAAGTCCAATGACGGCTGTAAAATTC
>JAIRTV010000159.1 GCA_031254675.1 Planctomycetaceae bacterium
AAATAATGCAACCGTTAGCAACTCCGGTTGTTGGTGGCATGATTTCGAGTTTATTACATATTTTAATTGTAACGCCAGTCCTGTTTGTCATACTACACCGCAACGAATGGACAAATAAAACGTTACCATTTTGTTAAAAAACAGTAGGTACTTGTGTTTAATCTTAATGAGGTGATAAAATATTCATCGAAATTGTTTACGCAAGTTTCGTTTTGTACTAATTCGGTTATATCAAAAGGTTCCTACTGATCATTATTCAATTTCTTTAATTCTGGAAAGAGGAAAAACGATACGAATTACCTTAGATTTAATATCATGTCTTTTGACAGAACCAAATGTTCGACTGTCAACACTCTTTTCGGAATTATCGCCCAAAAGAAAATATTCATCATCGCCAAGTGTTATAGGAAGATCAATACGGTTATTTGAATTAACAAAACGATAACCATTAAAACCGTCCAAACTCTCCGAGATTTTTCTGAATATATCAGGCTCTATCAACCGTTTACCATTGATTAGAACGTAAGGCGGCGCAATATCAATTGTTTCTCCGGGCAAACCAACAACTCGTTTCGCCCAAAGAAGCGGATCCGCTTTACCATCTTCTTTATAAACACGAAATTTAACAATATCACCGCGTTTAGGATTATTCCGATAATATATCCATGAATTGCTCGCAATGACATCTGCAAAACGTGGCGGCGATTTTGTTGAGGGACATAGAGTAGGGGACATTGTCGAGCCAGCAACACGATTGAATCCGGCAACATTCTGGGTGAAAAACTCAATCATTGGGTGAATACAATGGTTAAATATTGGTACAAAAAGAACGAAAAGAATCCAACCACGATACCCCAATCGACGTATAGGACGCCACGAGAACACCAATAATAATGTTACATAGACGACAAGCACGAACAAAAGAAACACCGCCAATACACCAAAAGGTTCACCAGGAATACTCGCAATAAACCTTCTCAAAAGATTTAAACTCATAAATCCACAAAACAAAAAAATTCCCAACATTTTCCGACCTGCAAGAAAATGAGCCGAACCTGGAAGCATTATTGCACACAGAACACCAATCCACTTATAACGATAAAATTTTTGCTCTTCCATAATAACACCTCTTTCCTAAAACTTCGGCAAAACGAACATTAACGTATTCTTTATTTGTCATATCTCATCAATTTTCGCATTTCGTTGATAGATTTATTCAATTTCAAACGGTACGATACTTTTCACTTGCCCATTTAGTGGTTGTCCAAAAACGGGCAAACGGTTTTTTTGCCAGATGACCTGTAATCCATTTATCAAATTCCGATAATGAGGGGGAGTTATCAATCTCATCTATCAACATATCAATAATGGATTTACGAGCAACATTAAGACGTTCGGAATCCAAATTCAATATTTGGATTGTCTCCTTAGCGTTTTGATTTGCTCCGTCTATTTTACCAAGATCGGAATAAGTAAATAAAGTTTCACAGTTTTCGTCCAACGGAGAAATCGGAATGGTCTTGTTAGCTTTTGCTATACCGCAACAATTATTGTTGCATGAACAAAGAAGATTTTCGTAACTTGATGCCAAATGTGCATACTGTCCCACTCCTTTGGGTAACACGTGTTCAATATGACAATCGTCTATTGTAATTCGCGTTTCACAGTAACAACAAATCTCTCCTTGTTCCGTCAAAAGTAAACGTTTAATTTTTTGTTTCAGTTCATTTGCTTTATTATCGGTTTTATCTGCATACCAACCGCCTCGTCTTTGCCAACGTTTGAAAAGGTTTTGTGTGTTTTGAGTGTTATTTTTGATGATGTGTTTCATTTGCCGAAGGTTTTCTTTCGATGAATAAGCAATTCAATTTTCGCATATTCGGGAATATCTTTTGCTTTTGTTTCCAATTCGTTTTTAAGATTTTTCGCCTCGGTCAGATTACCTTGATCAATAGCCTCACAAATTCGGTCAAGTAGTTTATCGACATATTCATTGCGATTTTTTGTTTTCATAATGTCCGGCAAAAGGACTTCACTTGTTTGCCCGAATATTTCGTAACTTGGCGGAAATATCTCAATTCCATTTTTGCCGTCTTGAAGACAAAAAACATTTTCGCTACGGATTTCGCCGAGAATCTGCGGCGAATGAGTTGAAACGATAAATTGGCAATTCGGAAATGTGGCGGTCAATTTCGGCAAAATCATTCGTTGCCATTGCGGGTGAAGATGCAAATCAATTTCGTCAATCAAAATAACTCCTTCTCCTTCAAGCGGATTTTCAAGAGTTGGATTCGCAATTGCCAATCGACGTGCTAAATCGCCAATGGTCGCTAACAAACATTTTTCACCGTCAGAGAGTTGTTGTACACGAAGTTCGATTCCATTTTTAACAACAACCATGCGAAGCGGCGCACGGCGATAAACTTTCGGTGGAGTAATCGTATCTAAAAAAAGACTAATCGCTTTTCGTACAATAGAGAGTTGTTTATCTTCCTTTCGTTCTTCATTTTCTAAATCTTCGCGATTACGAAACCATTCGAAAAATTCCTTAAAATTTGCTTCTCTTGACATTGTATCTTTGAAAGCGTCTGTTTGTCGAAAGTCCCGATCTGTCCATGGAGCAAGTGATATTTTTCTAAATCCACGATGAACACGCAAATATCGGAAAAGAGTAATATCCGGCTTATCTTTATCTTTTCTCAAAAAAGGTTGCCATTCCTGTTCGTGTGTATAGATAAATTGTGTAGCAATTATTTTGTTGTCACTCTTTGGATTGGAGAAATTGGAAGAACACAGAACAATACAATCTGACCATTCATTAGGTATTACAGATATTTTTGACTCGGCTTCACCATTACGTATTTCACTATTAGGAAAATCATTTCCCGTGTGTTTTGTGCGATCATGATTGTATGCTTCACCACTGAGAACCATGGCAAACGGAGTAAGCCAATAACCAACGGCATCCAACACGGTTGATTTTCCAGAACCATTGACACCGATAAAAACGTTCAGTTTCGGGTGAAGCTCCAACTCCATTTTGTGGATACCACGAAAATTTTCAATGAGAATTTTTTTAATGTACATAATTATTCATTTGTATTTGTTGTTCAATTAAATCGCGTTCACGTATTAACTCTTTTTTGAGTTCTTCTTCGGTTGGTAAATACAGTTGATATTTTGATGTAAAAATTTGGTTGTTATTTTCAGGCAAAGTATATTTTACGATCGCGTCGCTTTTGTCCGCGCAAAGAATAATTCCGATGGGCGGATTGTCGCCTTCGTTCATCATTTCGCGAGTGTAATAGTTGACGTACATTTGCATTTGTCCTAAGTCCTGATGAGTTAGATCATCCATTTTGAGATCAATCAGCACAAAACATCGCAAAATGTAATGATAAAATACCAAATCAATATAAAAATCACGCCCGTCAAAACTAATTCGTTTTTGACGCGCAACAAACGAAAAACCACGCCCAAGCTCCAATAGAAAATGTTGTAAGTGATTGATGATAGCGGTTTCTAAATCTTTTTCATACAAATCTGACGAATGCGAAATATCCAGAAATTCCAAAATGTAAGGATTTCTGATAAATTCTCGGGGATCAAGTACAGGAACCGAATGTTCGATTTCTTTCGCAACACTCAATTTGTCTTGGCTCGACAACAATCTTTCATAAAAATGTGTATTGATTTGACGTTCCAATTGGCGTGAACTCCAATTGGATTTGGCGCATTCTTCCATGTAAAACTGCCGTGCCGACGCATCTTCAACCCGAATAATCAGCCGGTAATGTGTCCAAGTCAATTTGGCGCGCAGTGCGTGCCGAATTGGGAAAGCCAAGTAAAATTGACGCATTGCCCGTAAATTTCGTTCGTCAAATCCTTTGCCAAATTCTGCGGTAAGTCTTTGGGACAAATACTTTAGGAGTTGTTTTCCATATTCGGCGCGTTCACCTTGGGCGTTGACAATTTGTTGCCCAATCTGCCAGTACGCCTCAACCATTGCAAAATTGACGGCAACATAAACATTTTTACGCGCACAAGTCAAAATATCGCGTACTTGTGTGTAAACGTCAGCAGAGATTAGTTCATTACTCATGACTCGATTTTAGTGAAAATTCCGCCGAAATCTTACCAATTTCCAAACCATAACCCGCAATAGTGATTTATTTTGTAGCGTCGGTCATCATTTGTTGTAATTCATCAGCGGATTGGATATTGGACTGGATCACTTTACCGTCTTTTCCGTACAAAATCATACATGGCGGCGTTGAAATTCCCCAGTAAACGGCGTTTGAGCTTTCGAGTCCGCCTGTGGAATGGAGTTGAGTCCATGAAAGAGCGGCTTTGGTAACCGAAGTTTTCATTGTTTGCGAGTCGGCGTCCAAGTTTACTCCAATGGTTTGTAATCCGGCATCGGCAAATTTATCAACAACCGGTTTAATAAGAGCCAGAGAGGACACAGAGGAAGCATCCCAAAAACAAAGCAATACGAATTTTCCTTTAAGTGTAGCAATATCGAATGGTTTTCCGGAAATATCGGTTGTTTGAAACGGAATTTCTTTTCCGACAGCGGTTAATCGACGTATTGCGCCTTTTGCTTTTTCGCCGAGTGGTTTTCCGGCGGCGAGTTGAGCGACTTTGGAATACCATTTGAGTGGTTCTTCCGCTGACCGTGCGGACATTTCGCGATAGACCGCCAACTGCATCATTCCTTCAATTCCGGCTTCGGTTTTTTCAAACTCTGTTGCCATTGTTTCAAGATTTTCGAGCCATTTTGAATACGCTCGCATATCGTCTCCGCCTGCTTGTAACGACAAATAATAATCGGTCATAATTTGTCGGCTACGAACATGCGCTGCTAATTCTTCGTTACCGGATTTGTTGACTGTTTTGAACAGGGCTTCCATTTGTTCGCCGCCGTCGGGAAATTCGTTACGACTTGTCGCGTCCATAATTGTATCAGCCAATTGACGAATCCAGTTTTCGCGTTCCTCTTCTGTTGAAACTTTGGCGATAATCTGAATAATTCGTGCAATAACATCTTTATGTTTGGCGGGTCGTTGTTCTGCCGGTAATTTCGGGATTTGTGATTGAATTTCCTGATAGTCGTTCATTAAAGTAACCACATCATTACTTGTCGGCGCCGAACCGGTTTGAGCAGTTGCCGGTAAAATAAACGTGTAAGTGAGTTGATTTTCGTCATAAATTTTCGGCAGATCAATCGTTCGCCAATTATTGTCCGAAATTTTCACCAATGTTCCAAGCGCGATCTGAACTGTTTTTTCACCGTCGCCCGCTGTTGTCATCACGTTTTCATAAACGAAAAGGTCTTTGCGATTCCGGTCATTGCTTGGCACGATGCCGGGTAAAATCGCATTGAGTTGATACCATTCGACGTTGTTACCGTTTTTCAGGGCAACCGATTGAACCGCCGCCGCAAATCCGGTTTTCATCGCCGCAATTTTTTTCGCAACAGAATTGTTCAGAGACTCGCCGAGAGCCAATTCTTTGAGTTCTTCTTCGTTCAACACAACACGCAGAAAACGGTCAACATCGTTTTGTGCCAAAGCCAAAACGATTTCGCGTGAAATTTCTTCTGCGGAAATTTCTTTCCAGTAATCGATTATTTTGTCTTCGTTGGCATCAATTCCCCAACGTGTTCCCGCACTATTGACCCAACGATATTGGTCGGCTTTACCGTTACTGTTTGAGTCGATGTCGCGATAAACTTCGACTCCGTTTTGAAAATACGACCATTGATCAACACGACCATCTCCGTTTGTGTCGGAAAAAACGCGAAGCGTATTTTTTTGCGGACTCAAAATGATGAGTCCGCGTTTATCGTCGGAAACTTTGATTTCGCATTGTTTTGCGTCTTGTTCTGAGGGAATTTCGATATCAACGTCACTCTGAACCGGACGGTAACTCAATCCTTGTTCAAGTTGCGCTCGCAACGGCGATTCCTGCCCCAACACGAAACCTAGTGAAAATAGAAACAATATGAAAATAAAAGTCGTCATTCTCATTACTAAAAACCATGCACCTTAAATAAAAGTTTCGTTAAACATTGTCTGAAAAAACACAACGACTTTATTTTACACAAGACGCCAAATATTGCAAGTTATCGCAATAACCAGCCGAACTGAAAAATTGTTCACGGTAATTTTCTCTATTGCGTGTTTTTTTTGTGATTTGTATAATTCAGTTATGACAATCCTACTTGAGAGTATTGAGTCGAAGGTATTGCGATTGGAGCAAGAAAACGCCGAACTTAAACGTATTATTTCCGAGCAAGCGAAGATTTTAACGGTATCATTTCGTGTGATTTTTTTCTGTTTCGGGATTGGGGTGACGATTATTTTCGGTTTATTGAGACGGGCATTTCACCAACAAATAACTTAGCGGAACAAACAAGACACGAAAAAGGAAATCAATTCTGGAAACGTTTCTGGACTCGACTACAAACCTGCTCTCAATAATCCACAAATAACATGAACAGTTACTGTTTTTGTTGGTTTGTGTTAGATAAATTGATTATTGTCAACAACCACTTATAATTCACGAACATTTTTTGGAAAACTACAATGGAAATTTCTGCTTGGGGGGCGATTGGAGGGCTTGTTGTCGCCATTATTTTGATAGTGTTCCGTGTTGTGCCGGCGTATAGTCTTATTGCTGGGGCGTTTATTGGTGGTTTACTTGGCGGCGCCGACCCGCAAACAACCATCAAAATAATGATCAGCGGCGCACAAGGAATTATTCCGGCAACCATGCGAATTGTTACCGCTGGTGTTCTTGTTGGTATTTTGATCGAAAGCGGTGCAACATCTCGAATTGCAGCAACAATTATCCGATGGTTCGGATCACAACAAGCCTTGTTGGCATTGGCGATAGCGACCATGTTTTTAACGGCGGTTGGAGTTTTTATTGATATTGCCGTACTCACAGTTGCTCCGATTGCATTGGAAGTCGCAAGAGAAACCGGTTATTCACGGTTTGCTGTTTTGTTTGCGATGATTGGCGGTGGGAAAGCCGGAAATGTTATCTCGCCCAACCCCAACACGATTGCAGCAGCAGAAAAATTCAACCTCGAATTGCCAACTCTTATGGCTGCCAATATTATTCCGGCAATAATCGGGCTTGCCGCAACAATCATCATTGCCAACCAAATACGACGCTTTCAGAAACAATCCGTCAAGAATCCACAAGAGAAGAAAGAAGAAAATTCAACAGTTGCCGAATCAAAAACGGAGTTGCCTTCTTTCGGAGCGGCAATCGTTGGTCCCCTAACAGCTATTTTACTTCTGGTGTTCCGACCCGTTTCGGAAATATTCCATTGGTCTCTTTTTCAATTTGATCCACTGATTGCGTTGCCGATTGGCGGAGTTGTTGGTTGCCTGGCAATGGGGAAACATCGGTTGATTGGGTATTACATGGCGGCGGGACTCAACCGAATGTCCGGTGTTGCTATTTTATTGCTCGGAACCGGTACTATTGCCGGAATTATTGGCGGTTCCACATTAACACTGGCGTTTCAGAATTTTTTAGCAACAACCGGTTTGCCCGGTTTCATGCTCGCTCCCATTTCAGGAATTCTCATGAGCGGAGCCACCGCCTCCACAACCGCCGGAACCGCCGTCGCCGCCTCAACTTTTCATGACACACTTATTGTCACTATGGGTGTTGCTCCCTTAGCGGCAGCGGCAATGATTCATGCCGGAGCTACTGTTCTGGATCATTTACCACATGGTTCGTTTTTTCATGTTACGGGCGGCTCCGTCGGAATGACTCTCAACGAACGACTCCGACTTATTCCGCTAGAAACAGCAATCGGTTTTGTTCTTGTAACCGTTTCGACATTGCTCCACGGTTTTTTATTCCGCTAAGATTCCCTAAAATTAATACAATAAATATCTGCCTATACCTTCCTAAAAGTACAGAAACTCAACATTGTAATTCATGTTTTTTGAAACAGTATTTTCCTAAAAATTGTTCTAAAAATCGATATACTAAAATCAGAGTGTTCGCAAATATTATTTCAATAATATTTGCATTTTTGTTTTATCATTGTCATGACGATGAGTTTAAAACCCTCGTCTTCAGGCGATACCTTTAGGTTTTACCCTCGTCAGGCAAGTTTGGTAAAGAGTTCGTTTGAGTTTTCTCTCTTCCCATATTAGAAATGGAGAAGAGGGCTATTTGCGAAGTTTGCAGTGGACAAAAAAGTTCAAAGCATCTTTAATGTCCCTTCACACTAGACCGGGTAGGACTTGAACCCACGACCTAGGGATTATGAGTCCCCCGCTCTACCTACCAATAATCCTTTTAATCCGAAGTTCCGGCGTTAAATTTTGTTAAGACCTTATAGTGTTTCCAATTGAGTCACTTTATGCTTTTAGAATTTGCCTACAAATGGCCAATTTAGGAATTGGAGAGGAGGTTTATTGATTTAATTTGTTTCAATAAAATTTCTTGAAAGGGAGTTGGTGTTGTTAGGGAGTTAAAGTTGATATTATTTTCGTTTTCTATTTGGCAGTCATTTTTACAAATGGTTGCTAGGTTGTTCAGTAATGTTTGAAAACGTTGTACTTGTTCATATTCATTGTTATTTTCTTCGTTGGCACTCGATTCTGTTTTGACTTTGATTTTTTTGTTTCTCGCTTTTTTAGCGGCAACTTTTTTCGTTGGTTTTGCGGTTATTACAGGATCGCGGTTTTCTCTTGTTTCGTCAAGGTTGTCATCGCAATAAAGGTGTGATGCCCACGCTTGACGAAGATGCAACACAACATAATAAGACAACAT
>JAIRTV010000289.1 GCA_031254675.1 Planctomycetaceae bacterium
GTTATGAACGTATTTGAACTTAGAGATCGTGTTATTGATGATTATGCGTCATTTGTCAACGGTTTTATTAAAATTCGCGATGACGATATAAAGTTTCGTGTTAAACAAGAATTAGATAATGGTCTACTTTGGCCCGATCCGCTAATCCAGCTTAGTCCTAATTTTGAATCAGGCGGTTCAATTGATGATCTGATCGCACAAGGCTTACTTCATCAGCAATGCTCAAAAATTTTCCGTCGGAATAAAGTTACAGATGAAGGTCAAATTACTTCCGGTATGCAACTTCAATTACACCATCACCAAACATCCGCAATTCGAAAAGCGTTAGAAAATCGAAATTATATCCTAACCACAGGAACCGGCTCAGGAAAGTCGCTTTCCTATATTATTCCAATTGTCGATCATGTTCTAAAAACAGGATCAGGACAAGGAATCAAGGCAATTATCGTCTATCCGATGAATGCACTGGCAAATAGCCAAAAAATCGAACTTGAAAAGTTTTTGACCAAAAATGATAACGAAAAATCAGATGTAACCTTCGAACGCTACACTGGTCAGGAAGGTCCAGATGAAAAAAATAAGATTATCGAAAATCCGCCGGATATATTACTCACAAATTTCGTAATGCTCGAGTTAATATTAACTCGCGGTGGTCAGGAAAGTGAAATCATCAAACGGGCAAAGCATCTTCGTTTTTTGGTACTCGATGAACTCCATACTTATCGTGGTCGCCAAGGAGCCGACGTTGCGATGTTAGTCAGACGAACAAGAAATGCTTCTCAAGCTAATAACATGCTTTGTGTGGGAACATCAGCAACGCTCGCCAGTAGTGGTACACAGGAAGAACAAAAAATCATGATTGCTGAAGTAGGACGTAATCTTTTCGGTGTAACTGTTGAACCATCCGATGTTGTGTGTGAACGTTTACAACGAATAACAAATGAAATTGATTTTACAATTAAAAAGAATAAAGATAAATTGAAAGAAAATATCGAAACAATAAATAGCGTCAATAAGATAGATTTTGATCAGTTAAAAGAATCGGTCTTTGCTTCATGGATCGAGTCAACTTTCGGAGTACGTTCCGAAAATAAAACAGGTATATTATTGCGACAAAATCCAATTTCTGCTAAAGTTGCTCATAAAAAATTAAATGAATTAATCAATATTGAACTTAATCCGGGGATTTCAGCGATTCAGAAAATGTTGATGCTTGGACATAATTGTACCAACCCGCATACCGGACGACCAACATTTGCCTTTCGCTTACATCAATTTATTAGTCGAGGCGATACCATTTATACTTCATTAGAACCGAATAATAAACGACATTACACATTTATAAAACAAAAATTCATTCCAGACGGGAAAGAGGATAAGCGACTGTATCCGCTTGTTTTCTGCCGACATTGCGGACATGAATTTTATAGCGTACTAAAAAAGCGTATTGCCGGATCATCAACATTTGAATTCCTTGCTCGCGATTTATTAGAATTAACAATCGGTACAGAAGAAACAGAGATTGGTTTTTTGTACGGAGGTGATTGCCCTTGGCCGGATGAATCAGCAACAGAGGAAATCGAAAAACGAATTCCAGAAGAATGGAAAGATCAGACCGGTCATTTGTTAAAAAATCGACAAAAAGAATTACCGGAACATGTTTATCTTTCTCCGCTCGGCAATTCGACAACAGATGATAAGGGAATTTCAATGATTTTTATGAATTCGCCGCTTCGTTTCTGTCCATGTTGCGGAGTCTCCTATTCCTTTCGACATTCTAATAAAAAAGGACGTGATTTCGGTAAAGTCTCTGCTCTTGGAACTGAAGGGCGCAGCAGCGCAACAACAATTCTCACTCTTTCCGCCGTCAGGCATGCACGGGAAACCGATTTGCCGGAAAAAGCACAGAAAATACTTAGCTTCACCGATAATCGGCAAGATGCCTCTCTTCAAGCAGGACATTTTAATGATTTCATTAAAGTTAGTTTATTACGTGGAGCATTGTATGCCGCAGTTAAATCAGCCGGTTCTGACGGATTACGACATTCAGAATTAATATCTAAAGTTTTCGATGCGCTTAACCTGGAATTTAATGAATATTCCAGCAGTCCGTTTGAATTGAAAGGAAACGCAAGACAACAAACAGATAAAGCACTTCGGGAAGTTCTCGGTTATCGACTTTACTGCGATCTTGAGCGTGGTTGGCGTATTACAGCTCCCAATCTTGAACAAACCGGTTTATTAGAATTTGATTATGAATCACTTACCGATCTAGCGAAAGATCAGGAATGTTGGTATGAACGGCAAGAAAGATATTGGTCAAATGAAAAGAAGGATCAATTACAAAAAACGTTCGTCCATTCAGCATTGTCTCAAGCAACTCCTCAAACTCGTGAAACAATACTCAGAGATTTACTTGCATGGATTCGAAGTGAACTGGCAATCAAGGTTGATTCTCTGAATCAACGCAATCAGGAAGGGATATTTAGTAGAAGCCGTAATCTTCTTATTCCGCCTTGGGGATTCGATGAAACAGACCGCGATACACTTATTCATGCTTCGGTTATGTATCCCCGTCCCAAAGGAAACCGAGAAAATGTTTACTCAAAATTTTTGTCGGCATCGGGAGGTTTTGGCGATTACCTATGTCGTCCAACCACATTTCCTGAATATACAGAACAAATAAACCGCATTGGAGCTGCGCATATTATCAATGATTTATTTTCCGGTCTTATTCGATATGGAATCCTTGAACCAGTCGAAATAGGTAGAAGGCGTGGAGAGATTAACCATGAAATGCCCGGCTTTCAACTCGTTGCGGAAAGAATGATATGGCGTACCGGCAATGGTGAAAGAGCAGCACGTGATCCAATCCGGCAACCATCAGAGGCAACGAAGGGGCAAATGTTGAATGAATTTTTCCGTGATTATTATCAGCAGATTGCTCTTTTAACACGAAATTTCAGGGCACACGAACATACCGCACAAGTTCTTTATCAAGATCGTGAAAAACGGGAAGAAGAATTTCGAAAAGGAACTCTTCCTGTTCTGTTTTGTTCTCCAACAATGGAACTTGGTATCGATATATCCGAATTAAATCTTGTCAACATGCGCAATGTTCCGCCAACACCGGCTAATTACGCACAACGAAGCGGTCGCGCAGGTCGTAGTGGACAACCCGCATTAGTATTGACTTATTGTTCAACCGGAAGCCAGCATGATCAGTACTTTTTCAAACAACGAGAACAGATGGTTGCCGGAGTGGTTGCCATTCCCCAGATTGATTTGCAGAATGAAGAATTAATCCGCTCACATATTCACGCCATTTGGTTGAGTGAATCCGGATTGAATTTAGGAACTTCACTTGTTGATGTCATTGATCTTGGGAGTCATGGTAACATAGATGGTCTTGAACGAGTAACAGACGAACCATCAATGAAATTGCAACAAAATATTATCGAAAAGCTGCATGATGAATCAATTTATCGTCGGGTACGCCATCGGACAGAACAAATTTTTGATACAATTCGATCTGAATTGCAGAATGCTCCATGGTACACTCTGGAATGGATTGACGAGACGTTACAAAAAATTCCGCGTGAATTTGAAGATGCGACCTGTCGTTGGAAAAACGCTTATATCTCTGCATTACGGCAACTCTATCAGCAAAATAAAATTATGGGCGACGCCTCGCGAAATTCTACAGACAAGGCACAGGCAGAAAATTTACATCGGGAAGCATATTCGCAACTAAGAGTCTTATTGGATAAAGATAATAAAACATTTAACGATTATTATTCATATCGATATTTTGCAACGGAAGGTTTTTTACCGGGATACAATTTTCCAAGACTTCCATTGACCGCCTATATTCAGGGGGAACGCGGCAAAAATCATTATCTTTCCCGTCCAAGATTTCTTGCAATCAGTGAATTTGGACCTCGCGCCGTCATTTATCATGAAGGAGCGACTTATATCATCAACAAAGTTACGTTGCCTCTTTGTGAAGAAGGAGAAGATTTAATTACACAAAGCGCCAAAATTTGTAAAAAATGCGGATATCTGCATCCGCCCGACGATCATGGTAAACACGTCCATCAAAATAATTGTGACAGGTGTAACGCAGAATTGGACACCGAATTGACCGATTTACTCCGCTTACAAAATGTGAGTACAAAACGCCGAACACGAATTAATTGTGATGAAGAGGAACGTTTACGATATGGTTATGATATTCAAACGACTATTCGTTTCGCCCAAAGCGGCGGTCGGATTTTATGTCAAACATCAACGATATTATGTGAAGGTGAAAAGTTTGGCGAATTGATTTACGGTGATTCGGCGACGATTTGGCGAATTAATTTTGGATACCGGCGTCAAAGAGAAGAACAACGTAACGGATTTTTACTCGATTGTGAACGCGGGTATTGGGGCACTAATAGAATTGTTGCTGATACAATCGATGATCCCGATGACCCGATGAGCAAGCGGTGTCGGTTTGTCAAACCGTATGTTAGTGATAATAAAAATTGTCTGTTACTTGATATGACAAAGCATCTCAATGAAACAGAATTTGTAACGCTTCAAGCCGCACTCCGAACCGGTATTCGGCATCATTTTGAACTTGAAGAATCAGAACTTGCCGCTGAAGTATTGCCGAATAACAAGGATCGTCGAATGATTCTATTTTACGAGTCGGCAGAAGGCGGTGCAGGAATTCTTCGTCAAATTGTTCAACCGCACAATTTTAAAAAGGTCATCAAATCGGCGTTGGAATCTTCACATTTTGATCCGGATACAGGTGAGGATAATGAACTCCAAAAGGAAAAAGATCGTTGCGATACCGGTTGTTATAATTGTTTGCTTAGCTATTCGAACCAATTCGATCATGAAAAAATTAACCGTAAGTCAATTCAAAATTTGTTACTCCAATTACGTGATGCCGTTCTGGAACTCTCACCAACGAATATTCCCCGTTCGGAACATCTTCTGCAACTCAAAGAAAAGTGCGAATCAGAATTAGAACGTTCATGGCTTGATTTCCTTGAAAAAAATAATTTAGCATTACCAACTGTTGCGCAATATTACATTGAAGAGTGTCATACCAGAAGTGATTTTGCATACATCGAGCGACCATTCAAATGTCTGATTTATATTGACGGTCCGCCTCATGATTATCCCGAACGGCAACGACTCGATAAACGTCAGGAAAATTCACTTAAAGATTTCGGATGGGAAGTCATTCGTTTTCATCACCAAGACGATTGGCACAAAATCGTTAAACAATATGTCCAACTTTTTGGAGATGGAAAATGAAATATCAATCTGGTACATTGGTTTCGGTTCGCGGGCGTGATTGGGTTGTTCAGCCTGCTTCGACGGAAGAATTATTAATTGTAAAACCGCTTGACGGTAACGAGGACGAAACGACTGGTATCCTTATGGCATTGGAAGGAGAACAAGTCAAACCCGCAATATTTGAACGTCCTAAATCCGATGAACTTGGTGATGCCGGTTCGTGCCGTTTATTTCGTGATGCGCTGAAAATTGGTATTCGTAACAGTGCCGGTCCCTTTCGTTGTTTTGGGCGAATTGCTGTTTCACCGCGTCCTTATCAATTGGTTCCACTTCTCATGGGACTAAAACTCAATCCGGTACGTTTACTCATTGCAGACGATGTAGGGATTGGTAAAACGATTGAAGCCTGCCTGCTCGCACGGGAATTGATAGATCGCGGCGAATGTGATGGGCTTTGTATACTTTGTCCGCCTCATCTGGCGGAACAATGGCAACGTGAGCTTTCCGAAAAATTTCATATTGACGCCAAACTTGTTTTGCCGAATACCATTCGAAAATTAGAGACAGAATGTGGACAAAATGAATCGGTTTTTGAAAATTTTAAATTTACGATTGTTTCTCTTGACTTTATCAAATCAGATCGGAGAAGGGAAGATTTTCTCCGTGCTGCTCCGAATTTTATTATCGTCGATGAAGCCCACACCGCAGGTAGTGATGTAGAAAATTCGTCTCGTCATCAACGATATGACTTGGTAAAAAATATTTGTAAAAATTCCCAAAGACATATTATTCTTGTAACGGCAACGCCCCATTCCGGTAATGAAGGCGCATTTCGTTCATTACTCGGTCTTCTCAAACCGGAATTTCTCGAATTTCCAAATGATTTATCCGGTGATAAAAACCGAAAATACCGGCAAGAAATTGCCAAGTATTTTGTGCAACGGCAACGCGGTGATATTTTGCATTATCTGGAAAATAAAACGGAATTTCCGACAGTTCAAAATGTCGAACGGCAATATACTTTGAGTAAGGAATATCGGGATCTGTTTGACCGTTCTTTGGAATATGCCCGTGAACTTGTTTTCGATAACAAGCTTAAATTACATCATCAACGTGTTCGTTGGTGGTCTGCGTTGGCATTACTGCGGGCATTGGCTTCAAGCCCTGCCGCCGCCGTTGCAACACTGAATAATCGAAGTATTGCCATTGATGCCGCAACAGCCGATGATGTTGATATTATCGGACAAAAAATGGTATTCGATCTGGATAGTCTCTGTAGTACCGATGCCGCTGATATGATTCTCGGTAGTAAAATCGAAGAAAATGGCAAAGAAATCAAATTGACTCGAACCAATGCAGAAATACTCAAACAACTTGCCGTCGATGCCGACAGATTACGTGGTGACAAAGACAATAAAATGTTGGGACTTGTCGCCGACTTAAAAAAACTCCTCAAAGATGGTTTTCATCCCATCATATTTTGCCGGTTTATTCAAACGGCGGAGTATCTTGCTGCCGAATTACGGGAAAGAATCCAAATTAAAGATGTGGAAATCTATGATATTACCGGTCAACTTCCACCGGAAGAAAGACATAGACGTATATTAGAATTGGCAGAATATAAAACGCGGATATTGGTCTGTACAGATTGTCTATCAGAAGGTATCAATTTACAAGAACATTTTGATGCCGTGATTCATTATGATTTGAGTTGGAATCCGACACGGCACGAACAACGTGAAGGGCGTGTTGATCGATTCGGACAACCGCAACGGATACTCCGAATGATCACTTACTATGGTTCCGATAATCTGATTGATGGAGTTATTCTCGATGTCCTATTGCGAAAACATAAGGCAATCAAAGATTCACTCGGTATTTCTGTACCTATTCCTTCTGATACAAAGGCGATTGCCGAAACTATTTT
>JAIRTV010000292.1 GCA_031254675.1 Planctomycetaceae bacterium
GGACTCCATGAATTAGTTCTCTCCTCTTCGTGGAATTGTTCCGCAAAAAGCGTACTGTAATATTGAGACTTGTCAATTAGTTGTTTGACAGAATCGTACGAATGATGTTCGATGGCGGTTTTGATGGGTTGCCGAATCATTCCCTTGCGAATCTCAATACTCTCGTGAACCGCTCGCATTGTCCATGAAGTTGTTTGGCGATGGTATAAACGGTATGACCACGTGTCAAAAGGCGGAAGAAAATGACCACGATAAAACATTCGTAAACAGATCGAATAAACCGTGTTCGTATTCAACTCCAACCCGCGAACCTCCTTCAAAAATTCCGGCGTAACAAATTCGTCCGAGTCAATGTGTAACACCCAATCGTGTTTGGCTTTTTCCGTAATAAAATTTCGGGTCTTGCCGAAATGATCAATGCCGTTTTGGTGAAACACGCGAACATTGGAAAACGAGGTAATAATTTCCAACGTTCGATCAGTAGAGCCGGTATCCAACACCAACACCTCGTCAAACGCCATCAACGATTTAAGACAATACCCGATTTTCGCTTCGCAATTCTTTGCGAGAACGCAAACGGAAATCGGAATAGATTCATGTTGTTGGTTCATGATAAGCATCGATTTCAGTCGATTGAAGTCGGCTGAAATCGAATAAAATTATTGTTCGAGACAAGTTTATTTCCTGAATGGCGCGAGAATACTGTCAAGGAAACCGGAGAACATTGGCGTACTGGAATCCCAGAAATAAAAGTAAAGTATTGCTGTGAAAATTAAAACAAGAATACCACCAATCAATGCTCCGCGTGAAGTGTGCATTTCGATTGTTGTTTTTGAAACCGGTTCGTAAGGCGTGGAACGCGGCATGGTGATTCGGAAAATGGTCAACACAATAAGCACGGAAGCGAATGTAATTGCCATCCGGTCTAAAAACGCCATGTCCGGTAAAAGGAAAAATTTCAGCAACGCATAAATGACCGGCGACATAATGAGTGCGGTTGGACCGCAAATTGCCGGAGCGCGTTTCGACGCAAAACCGAACAAAAATACCGCCAGAATACCTGGTGAAATGAACCCTTGAAATTCCTGAATAAAATGGAACACGCCACCCAACTCAGGACGATTCAACATCGGAGCAATCACACAACTCGTTATTGTGAACAGCAACACACAGGAACGTCCAACAAAAACCAATGTTTTATCTCCGGCGTTGCGATGGAGATATTCTTTGTAAAGATCCATTGTAAAAATCGTGGAAGCGGCGTTGAGCATGGACGCCAGCGAACTAATCACCGCTCCGAGCATTGCCGCCAACATGAATCCGCGAAAACCACCAGCCGGAACCAGTTTGCTCATCAGTAACGGAAACGCCGCATCGTAATCGTAACCCATCAACTGCTTTTCCACAACAATACGATCTTCTTTTGGAAGTGTTGAGTTTTTCTTCGCAATTTCAGTAAGAATCTGTTTATTGTGTTCCAATAACAAATTGTAATCGGAAATTTCGGGTTTGATTCCTGCTACGGCGGCATTGTATAAAACAATTTCTGTCGCTTTATTCCGGTCAATTTGTGCAAAGTCTGCGTCAAAGGGAAACACTTTGCGTTGACCGGCGGGATCCGCTTTAACCGATTCAAACGTTTCGAGAACCATACCGTTGTTTTCTCTTGCCGAAGCACTAACACGCATATCGTTGCTGAAGAGGTTGAAGGCAATCAGTCCCGGAAAGACAACAATAAACGGAACAATCAATTTCATAGACGCCGCGAACACGATTCCTTTTTGTCCTTCGGCAAGGGAACGCGAACCGAGTGTTCGTTGCATGATGTATTGATTAAGCCCCCAATAATAGAGGTTTGGAATCCAGAGTCCGAGCATCAAGGCAGTAATCGGTAACACGCTGTCGTTCCAGGGAAGATTCATGCGAAGTTTGTGAGCGTTCAACACGCCGAACCGTTCGCTGCCGCTCGAACTTTCCTTAATTCTTGCGACATCGGTTTCGGCAATTTCCGTGCCGGATTGAATAGCGATTGTTTGAACGGCGTCGTCGATTGTTTTTGAGTCGGCGTTGCCGAGAGCGTTGAGCGCGAAAACCAGAACAATCGCTCCACCAAGAATTAACGCAGAACCTTGTAACAAATCCGCCCATGCACAAGCTTTGAGACCGCCGAAGAAAACATAAGTTGCCGCCAAAATACCGATCAACCACGAAAACGTAACTATGTCCAACGGAATACCAAAATAGGATTGGCTATCGAAAAAGGTTGCGTAAACTTTCGCGCCGGAGTAAATGACGGCGGTGGTGTTGACGGTAACAAACGTGATCATCATGATCAACGACATAAACGTGCGCGAGAATCTGTTATAACGTTTTTCGAGAAATTCGGGGATGGTGTAAATTCCTGCTTTGAGGAATTGGGGTAGGAAGATGAAGCCGACGATAATAAGAGTTACGGCAGCCATCCATTCGTATGAGGCGATTGCCAAACCGACATAATTTGCGGCGGAACCGGACATTCCGACGAATTGTTCGGTGGAGATATTGGCGGCGATGAGCGAAAAACCAATCAACCACCAACCAAGTCCACGCCCAGCAAGAAAATAGGATTCACTGCCTTTAGCACCGCGACTCATTCCGATCCCAATAGCAACAACAGCGATAATAAATCCAATAAAAATCGCTAAATCAATTATTGCCGCCGTCGTGAATACGGGGGCATTGGCAAAAAGAGTAAGAAATTCCATGTGAAATACGAAGGGTAAATGGAAAAGATTGACAATACAATTTGGTAATACAATATTGAACCGGTAAAACTTGTAAATCTGATTATTAAAACGTTTTACCGACGTGAAGTTGTAAAATCATTGCAGATTTTCTTAAAAAAAGCAAGCCCCCACATCGGGGCTCCACAAAATCTCTCGCGTTTTTGAGATGGAGTGTTCATTTGGGGAAACAAAGTAGAGCAATTCTTGAGCGAACACGATTTACCGTTGAATAGACCTTTTCTCGAACTTTTCGCGCGTTTCGTGCAATTTCGTATTTGATTTTTTTTAACATGAAACCACAAAAAACACGAAAATAAGCCAAATTGTCGTTCTACAATCGGCAATTGTCGTTCTACAATCGGCAATTGTCGTTCTACATTCGGCAATTGTAGTTCTACATTTAGCAATTGTAGTTCTACATTTGGCAATTGTAGTTCTACATTTGGTAATTGTAGTTCTACATTTGGTAATTGTCGTTCTACATTTGGCAATTGTAGTTCTACATTTGGTAATTGTAGTTCTACATTTGGCAATTGTAGTTCTGCAATTTTCGCTTTTTGGTACTTACCAATTTGCCTTTCGATACCTACCAATCCTGTTCGTTTAACAATCCTTATTCTCAAGGAATCAAAATTGAACACAGAAAATACAGAAAACACGGAAAAAATAAAAAAATTCCTTGTCTTCCGTGTTAAATTGATTCATCAGCAAAGGGTTGTTTGATTTGGTTATGATGAGTTATGCTGAAGCCGTTTTAAAATCAGGAAGCTGAACACGGCAAGCGTAGCATCGCGAAGCGTTTGTTCAAGGGCGAAGCCTACCGCCCATACCGGCTTCGGTATAGAGAAAAGGTCTAATGATTTGGGCGTTTCAGAATGTGTAACGAACAGTAAATTCGTATCGAATCGGAGTTCCTGGTGTGAGTGGTGTTATGGTTTGGGAGTCGGGGTTATAACGTTGCCAATGTGTTCGCCAGAAATCAACCTCAAAACCGGTCATTAAGGCATCGCTCCAATTGTATAACGCATTGACAAAAAGACAATGGCTATAATTTCGTGCTAAATTTGAGTTGGAGTTGCCGGACACGACATCGTTATTGAATGGGTCGTCGATCATGTATCCGAGATTGGTTTGCAATTTTTCTGTGGCTTGGTAAGTGGATGCCGCCCAACCGCCTTGGGAACGGATTGTGTTGCGGCGTTGCGTGTCAACTCCTTGCAAAATACCGCCTTCAATAGTCGCAAGATTTTCGCCAAGAAAATATTCCATCTGAATACCAAGTTTTTTCGTAATCGGCAAATCAAAATCAATATTGAATGACCACGTTTTCAAATTTTTCCGGTCATTGCCCGCAAACGTAAACTGTTGTTCGCCGATGTGGGCGGAAACACCAAGCGTCATAGGTTTTCCGTGTTGGAACTGACTCTTGCCGAAAACGTAAGCGATTCGTCCTTGCACCACAGGCCAACTCGTTGACGCCGGAACAACATAAGTGTTATCGCGAAACACATGGTCGGTAATTCCGAATTGCGCGACAAAGTGATTGGAATGGCAAAAATGAAACTGATGATCCAAGCGTAACATTGCCCGACGATATCCGACATTGCCAACACAAGCACCGGCGGTATAGTTGAGCGTTTTGGGATAGAGCGGTGAAATAATCTCCCAATCCTGACCAGCAAGAAATTTTGTTTGACCGTCTGAAACAGCAACATAAGCTTTTCGCAATAACAAATTGCCGCGGTTTCGGCTTTGAAATGCTCCCTGAAAGTCGAATTCGATAACTCCTTCCGATTTTGAGCCGTGCCAACCCGGAACACCGGAACTTTCGATTTTGAGTCCCATGCGGGTTGATTTCGGATCGACATTGAAACCGGAATCGTTGTCCAGATCGGGAGAGTTGGCGAAAACAGCGTAATCGCCGGTGGTTGTTCGTTTTGTTTCGTAAGACGCGCTCAAATTGATATAGCCGTAAGGCGTGATTGTGAAGCGTCCTTTTTTCCACGCCAAACTTTTCCCAGAACCGGATTGGGTGGAATGTTCGCTGTGATAACGCTGCAAAAACGCATCAAATTCATTTTTGGTCAAATAGATTCCTTCTTCCGGTGCAAAAGGGGGAGTTGCCGGAACATTGGCAAAGACAGCAGAAACGAAAAACATCAAAAAAAGAGACCAAAGAAGAATTTTGTGATTTGCCATGATGAACAGCGAGTTGAATTTGATTATTTTGTGAAATAAATCTCTATGATTGTTTCGGCAAATTATTTCTTAATCATTGAGTTTTTCCGTGTGTTCGTTGGGCGGTTATGAAAATAGAACCTCTTCCCAATAAATAAATTGAACACAGAAGACACAAAATACACGGAAAAATAGAAAAATTTCTGCGTCTTCTGTTGCTTTCCGTGTTCAAATAAAATAACGCGAACGGTTACGTTCAGCAAACACAACCCGCTTCAATATTAGAAGCCTACGCCGTCATCAACGATGGATTGCGTGTTAACGAATTTTGAAACCGCTCATTGTTTGGGAATTTGAGAGCTAGCTTTTGAATCAAATTTTTACTTAAATCTTTTAGTAAAATTTTCGTTCAGAGATCAACCTCAGTTGGGCAACCTTTCGACAAAACATAACTCACCTTTGTTTGTCGAACGATTGTTCATCTGGAGGTTTCTCTTTTAACGAAAATTTCACTGAATACTGACCTAAAAAAATTTTTTTATTTTCCAGCTTGACACGTGCCGATGAATCGTGTAATATTTTGAACATATTGATTTCTGTTTTTAAATTTTAATTTTTGGAGACCATTTTTTTATTTTGAAGAATAAATTGCCCGAATTTTTGTTCGGGTAAGAAAATATCGAGTACGTCAACTGTTATAAGAATCGCTTAGGCGATCTGTAATTTTCTACGAGATCAACGGATTTTCCGTGTAGAAGATTACTGCGACAATATAGAGTTGCGTGTCTCCCGTCAGGGGAGCGCCGCGTATATTGTCGTGGGTGTAGTTCTGCGTTACATTTTAATATGTAAGGCGCCACTTTGATCGGTGGGAATGAACCTGTTCTTATAACCGTGTCGCTCCTGTCTAAGAGTGATACTTCTGTTGCCGTTTCTCGGCGTTACGTTTTCCCACTTTTGCAACAAAACAGATTATTTGTTATGTAATCTGTAAAACTTCAATTTCTCATTTTAAAGGAGAAAAACTATGAAAGTTCGTTCATTTCTTGGTTTCACGTTGGTTGAATTACTCGTGGTTATTGCAATTATCGGCGTGTTAATTGCATTACTGTTACCCGCCGTGCAAGCCGCACGCGAAGCCGCAAGACGAATGCAATGTGCTAACAAATTGAAACAAATTGGCTTGGCATGTCACAATTACCACGACACGCACGGCAACTTTCCAGCCGGAGCCCTAAGAATCAATACAACTACCGTAGATGCTCAAGGAAACTCATTACTGTCTTTTCGTGCAGTGTGGGGAGTTTCGTTGTTACCGTTTATCGAGCAAGTTCAAGCCTATTCTTTGTACAACCCTCAAGCCCCCTTGCCCAACGAAGATGCAACAAATTATCCGCCGGGTAAGAACAAAGAATTGGCGATGATGCGCATGACCATTTACGAATGTCCTAGTGATATCGAAATCGGTAAACCGAGAATTCCCTTTGTTGATGATTGGCAACCTGCCGGTTTGACATTCACTCCTTTCGAAATGTATCCAACTTCATATTTTGCAGTTGGCGGCTCGAACTCTAATGCCTCATTTGTTTGGGATATACGTGCGGATTCAGGAGCAACCCGAACTTATTTGAAGGGAGCATTTCATACCGTAACAAACGAGTTTTCTTATATGTCCGGTTTTGAAAGCTTTTCCAGTGTTACAGATGGTACTTCTAATACCGCCTTTTTTGTAGAACGTCATGGCATAACCAATTTTAACGAATCAGGAGATACGTATAGCCGGATTGTTGGTAATTGGGCAGGTGTTCCACGTAATCATATTTATACTATGTCTCCACGAAGTGTAACACTCAAAGCACATGATTGGAAACAATGTATTACCTTAATGACCGTCGATAGTGGTTGGAATTCATCATGGACGTGTCAACGTTCTGCCGGCGGATATCATACCGGCGGTATTAACGCCACACTCGGTGATGCTTCTGTTCGGTTTGTCAATAACAATATCGCTGTTGGTGTTGGTGGGGGGTCCGCAACCACACCACTCAATCTAGGTGTTTGGGGATATCTTTGTGCCATTGCCGACGGAGAATCCGCCTCACTTCCGTAACTTTCAACCTCTGACCAAACCTCAAAGTATGGATATTATTTTCCGAACGTTATTGCCGATCATTGTTATTGTTATATTAACAGGTTGTGGACAGAAAACCATTGCCGTTCGTGGAACCGTAACATTTGATGGAAAACCGGCAAAAGATATTTATGTTATTTTTCAACCAATAACATCCGAAAAAATTGCTCTCGAAACAGCCGTCGGAATTACTGATGTAAACGGTCTATTCGCTTTGCATCTGATCGACAGTAAAAAATCCGGGTGTATTCCGGGAGAGTATGCAGTTTTTTTTCGTTGGATTGATCCTTTGGAAAAACCAGATGAAAGTAAACCACAAAAAAAAGGACTCTACAATATTCCACCGGAAGCACAAAATGGGTCAACACGTTATACTGTTCTTTTAAACAGTCAACAAGAAATTCGTTTCGATTTTTAGTTTGTTTTTTGGGTTCATTTATTTTATTAGGAGATTAAAAAATGAAATTTACCTTACCTATTTTTGTTTTGTCAATTATTCTGACCTGTTTTTCAATGAACATGTCAATAAACCTAACAGCAGCAGAACCTGTTCCGTTATTGGAAAAACCAGGTTGGAAATTGACATTCCATGACGAATTTGACAGACCAAAACTTGATGATCATTACTGGTTTTCCAGCTATCGTGCCGGACGAAAAATCTGGTTCAAACAAAAAGGAATTCCAAGCCGTTGGACAGATACGAATGCTCATTATGTTCTTGAGAACGGAATTTTGAAACTCCGACTGGATGAAAAACTTCCAACACGAACCGAAAAAAAGATTCGCTGTGTTTCATCAATTCAAACATCAGATCATCGTTACGGCGAAACAGAAAATAATTTTCAAGTTCTCGACAAATTTGCACAAAAATATGGATGGTTTGAAGTCCGATGCAAAATACCAGAAGGAAGCGGTTTACATAGTGCGTTTTGGCTTCTGCAAACCGATCCGACAAAACAGGAATACACTCCTGAAAATCGTCGCCGTAAACTCGGTGAAGGGGTTGTTGAAATCGATATTTTCGAACAACTCGGTAAAAAAACGAATCCAGGTACCATTGACTTTCATGTTCATTTCACAAACGATAGCGGTTCTGAATACAAACTAGGATTTGATCCGTCCAAAGATTTTCATGTTTACGCATTGGAATGGGAAGAAGGTGAATTAAATTGGTATGTGGACGGTCAAAAAGCCAAAACATATATCGGGGAAACACCACAACTAAAAATGTTCATTTTATTAGGTCTTTATCAAGGAGCCGTACCACAGTGGGTAGGAACAACTGATCCCAATATGCCTTATCCACGTGATTTTGAAATTGATTACGTTCGAGTCTATTCAAAAGAATAAAACGCCAGAGCGTGTTCAGAATTAGTACGGATTAAATTGGCGAAGTTTGGTAAACTTTTATGAATCGTTTTTACGATTTCACAATTCCATACCAATTCCCGATACGCTCCATCAAACATGGCGAAATATTGACTACTGTTTATCAACACACCACTCTGGGAACAAATAAGAAAAAATGTTCGCCCGCCTTTTTATTTTATGTAAATTTAGTAAAATAGAATTTCGACATTAAAATTATTACTGAAATCATTGCGATTTCCAACCTTCTTTCACATTTTTTATTTTAGGAG
>JAIRTV010000332.1 GCA_031254675.1 Planctomycetaceae bacterium
ATTTTAGTTTTATTTTCCGTGTTCGTTGGAATGTTCGGGTTCGGCTTTTAATTGTTGCAGATAACGATAAATTTCAGTTTGTGCCTGAATTTTTTTGTTTCTCTTTTTTATAGAAATTCGCTCATTGGGATGGTCAAAACTAATAAAACGCGCTTTAATATTGTCCGTCAATTGGATTTGCAGCATGTCCCAAAGTTGTTTTTGAATCGCCGGATCACGAACAGGCGTAACCACCTCAAAACGATGATCAAGATTGCGTTCCATCCAGTCCGCCGACCCAATAAAATATTCCGGTTTGTCGTCGTTGCAGAAAACAAGTATTCGCGAATGTTCCAGAAATCGATCAACAATCCGAACCGCTCGAATATTGTTGCTAATTTTCGGAATGCCGGGAATAAGCGTACAAATTCCACGAATAATCATGTTGATTTGAACCCCCGCCTCACTCGCCTCATAAAGCCGATTCACAATCCGTTTGTCAACCAAATTGTTCATTTTCACAATCATCCATGCCGATTTGCCTTTGCGTGCATTTTTAATTTCCCGATCAATTTGTTTCAGAAAAAACTTGCGTGTTCCAAACGGCGAAACAATAATATGTTTGAAATCCGGCAATTGATATTTTCGATCATCCAGTAAATGAAACACTTTGTTGACCTCCGAAGTAATTTCCGGATCGGCAGTGAGCAGGTGTTCGTCACAATAAATCCGTGTCGTATTTTCATTGGGATTGCCCGTGCCAACTGCCGTGTAATAAACATTAACATTGGATTCTTTGCGACGAATCAACAGAATTTTACAATGAACTTTCATACCGGGAATACTTGGCAAGACTCGAATTCCTTCATCTTGCATTCGCGCCGCCCACGAAATATTCGCCGCTTCGTCGAACCTTGCCTGAAATTCAACAAACACAATTACTTCTTTTCCGTTACGTGCTGCATTGATCAGAGCGTTCACCACCGCCGAATGTTTTGCCGCACGATAAATCGTCATCTTAATCGTCCGAACCGCCGGATCAATCGACGCTTCGCGAAGCAATTCAATCATATATTGAAACGGTTGATACGGATAATGTAACATCACGTCCTTCTCACGGATCACATCAAGCATCGAAACTCCCGACGGAAAATCAGGAACTTCCAGTTGCGGCATCGGCTCGTACAACATCTTTTTCGTACCAAGAATTCGAGGAAAATGCATAAAATCCTTAGAATTATGATATCGTCCGCCCTTTTCCAGTGAACCTCGCTTTTTAATTCCAAATTTTTTGAGAATATTATTAAGCGTTTTTCGCGGCAATTCCTCATCATAAACAAACCGAACCGTATCACCATATTTCCGTTGCTTAATTCCATCGCTCACCGCTTCAAGGAAACTTTTCGAAACATCGTTATCAAGATCAAGTTCGGCATCACGTGTGAATTTGATCGTGTACGCCTTGAAACCAACAAAACCAAACACCGAAAAAATATCAGCAAGACAATAACGAATCACATCATCCAGAAACAAAATATATTGCTTTTTATCCGCCCCCAACGGCAACACAAGAAATCGCGATACATGATTCGTCGGAATCTCAATCAATGCCAAATTTTCAATAGACGGATTGTCTTTGTGCGTCAAATCAACCACGAGATAAATCGAATTATCGTGCAAATTTGAAAAACTCCGAAACCGATCCAGCATAATCGGAAACAAAAATTGTCGAACAGTTTCTTTGAAATATTGCCGTACAAAAACACCTTGCTCTTCTGTTAATTCGGTTTCATTAATAAAGAAAATATTTTCTTTCTCTAGTTCGCAACTGATTTTTTCGTAAATATCATCGGCTTTGTGACGCTGAACAACAACACGTTTATGAATTTCCTTGAGAATTTTGGACGGATCAAAATCAAGATTCATGTCCCGAACATCGTCCTGAAGATTCACAAGACGTTTAAGAAGCGCAACACGAACACGATAAAATTCGTCCATATTGTTCGAGAAAATACCAAGAAAATTCAGACGTTCCAAAAGTGGTACCGCCGGATCATCCGCTTCCAAAAGAACACGCTCATTAAAATTCAACCAACTCAATTCCCGATTAAAATACAACATCGAGCGTTTCGGCAATTCCTTTAATCGTTCACCGGATGACTCTTTGGACAATTTCTTGGATTCGTTCAGATTAGCAGACACGTAATTTCAATAAACAAATAAATTAAACAACGAAAAAGATCGCAAAAAATACAACATATCGACAACATACTTTATTATAGTCAATGAATTTTACAATTCCACTAGCAAACAACTACAATCATTCACGATAAGGCATTTCAAATGAATTGCTCCATACGCTGTCTACTTTCCACAATCCGCAAAAAAAAGGTATGATTCCAGTAATCAACTTGCGGCGTTTACCGGTTCGTGCCAGCGTAGATAGATGTTCTAAAATCTTTGTGAAACAGGAAAAAAAAAGTAACCGTTCACGGTTTTTTCGAAAAACCCGATTTTATTACAACCCAAACACTATATGAGTGGTTGAATCGCTCACCAACCACAATTTTAAAAAACCGTGAACGATTACAAATTTTTTTTCTATTGACAAATACTATCAAGAGTAGTACAATCGTGGGTAGTATTTAT
>JAIRTV010000394.1 GCA_031254675.1 Planctomycetaceae bacterium
GCACCTGCAGCCTAAGGCAAGAGACGCCTGCAGCCTAAGGCAAGAGACACCTGCAGCCTAAGGCAAGAGAGATAGTTGATAGTGGAGAGTTGATAGTGGAGAGTGTCGCATGCGGAATTTTACTGCAAGGTGAATAATCCGCGTGCGACACTCTCCACTCTCCACTATCAGAATGAAGTAGCAATTCTTTCAGCAACATCTTGACAGCTCCAACGAATTGATAATAATTATGCGAATAATGAATTATTGATAATTCTGTTGATTTTTTAATTGATTTACATGGAGTTTTAAATGAGTGTTGCTGCCGCTAACCCTAGTGCTAACCCCACCGGTACAATTCGAAAATTTGATCGTGTTGTCGAAATTCTTGAAGAAAACCGCCATGATCCCGCTCGTTTGATTCCGGTTTTGCAACAGGTTCAAGAATTTTATCGCTATCTACCGGAAGAAGTTTTGACTTTCATCGCCACATCGTTGGCGTTACCGCCATCACATGTCTTCGGTGTGGCAACATTTTATGCCCATTTCACTCTGGTACCAAAAGGGAAACATTCTTGCCGGCTTTGCGACGGAACAGCATGCCATGTTCGCGGTTCAGAACACATTCTTAGTGCCTTACGCAAAGAATTGAAACTCTCCGAAACAAAACAAACAACCGATGATATGTTGTTTACTGTTGAAACGGTTTCATGTCTTGGCGCTTGTGGTCTTGCTCCGGTTCTTGTTATCGACGAAAAAGTTCATAGCAGCGTCACTCCAGAGCAAGCCGTGAATCTTGTCCGAGAAATTCAAGCAAACGAAGTGTGAATAATCATTAGAATCACTCTTGCGGACAGACAGATATTTTATGTGTTTCCAAAAGAACTTTTTTTGCCACGCCAACGATTAACAATATCACGAAGTTGTTCGGAATCAATCGGTTTCGTGATATAGTCGTCCATGCCGGCTGCCAAACACTTTTCGCGATCACCTATCATCGCGTGAGCCGTCATCGCAATAACCGGAACATTGTGATTTTTCGCATTGTTCAACGCATGACGAAGATGCCGCGTACATTGGTAACCATCCATCTCCGGCATCTGACAATCCATAAACACTAAATCGTATTCTTTGTCCTGCATCGACATCAACGCTTGAATCCCATTCTCGGCAACATCCACCTGATGCCCCAACGCACAAAGCATTGTCGTCGCCACAATAATGTTGATCTTAACATCTTCCACCAACAAAATTTGAAGCGGTAATGATTCTACCGGAGAAATAGAAAGTGTTTCCGCATTGGTTTCTGGTATGGTAAACGTTTCCTTCACCGAACCAACAAGAAGACGATACAACGTCTCCACTCGAATCGGCTTGGACAAATAACCATGCAAATTAGGCAAATCCGCCATCTCCAACGATTGGAACGACGCTCCCAACGAAAACAAAATAATCAATCGCGAACGATCATTTTCCGGAATCACCAACAAATCATTTTTAATTTGTTCGATTCCATAACCCGGATATTCGGATTCGCAAAAGATCCAATCAAACGGATGACCATTCTGAATATGGCAATGAATTTGAGCAATAAAATCCGCCGAAGAATCCGACTCAACCAATGTCCCACCCAAGTTGGTGATTAAATGTCTTAGAGCGTAACGTGTTGCCGGATGAATGTCCAAAACAATCGAATGAGTTCCCGCCAACGGCTGATCCAACAATAGGGGAGCTCCGGCATTCGGCAACCGGTGTAGCAATACCGTAAACCAAAAAAGCGAACCATGACTCGATTGACTTTCCACACCGATATTGCCGCCCATCATTTCCACCAATTTCTTACAAATCGAAAGCCCCAAACCTGTTCCGCCATAACGCCGTGTTACCGACGAATCCGCTTGCGTAAACGGTTCGAAAAGACTGTCAAGCCGATCCGGCGGAACGCCAATACCCGTGTCTTCAATTTCAAAACGTACTTGATAAGTTTTATTACTGGAAGAAATCAATTGAACCCGAACAAGAATTTCTCCTTCATTCGTAAATTTACTGGCATTGCTGAGAAGGTTTAGCAAAATTTGCCGCAAACGACCACTGTCTCCGATAAAAGGTTCACCGACTGCCCGATCAATCGTAACCGCAATTTTGACCCCTTTCTTGTAAACCTGCAACGCAATCGCATCACACGCATCTTCTATTAACGGAACCAACTCAAACTCATGCGTATCCAGTGTTAATTTGCCCGCTTCAATTTTGGAAAAATCAAGAATATCGTTGATGATTGCGAGAAGCGAACCGGCACTTTGACGAATCATATTCACGTACTGAGTTTGCAAATCGGAGAGGGATGTTTTGGCAAGAAGATCGGTCAAACCAATAACACCGTTCATTGGAGTTCGGATTTCGTGACTCATGTTGGCGAAAAATTCACCTTTTGCGCGGTTTGCGGCTTCGGCTTCTTCGAGTCGTCGCCGTTCCGTAATATCGGTGACAAATCCCTCCGAAATACTGAAATTCGGATTTTCCGCGTTCACTTCGACAACCCGACTGCGTTCCCAAACCCACCGTATGGTACCATCCTTGTGAACAAAACGATAAACCGATTCAAGCGGCATCCCAACATAAAGCGTTTCCATATTGGCTTCGAACAATGAAGCCCGATCATCAGGATGAACCAAATCGAAATAAGTAATCCGTTTATTATCGACAAGATCATCGGCTTCAAATCCTGTAATATCTTTAAACCCTTCACTAACAAATTCCATTGTGAAATCAGGTGGATTATTTCGGCAACGGAATGCCATACCGGGAAGGTTGGAAACAAGTGTTTGCATGCGGCGTTGACTTTCGCGCCGGCGTGCCGTTTCGACTGCAATTGCCGCAAGATCCGCTAACGACGCCCCAAAAATCAAATCTTCCAACGACCAATTTCGCGGAGAACTAGCGTGTTCAATACAAATAACGCCAAAAAGTTCGCCAAACAACCGGATCGGACAATCAAGCAACGCTCTAATTCCGCCATTGCTGTACGATTCTGCCATACCGGGCAAAATTGTATCCGTTTCCGTATCGCAAATAACAATATTCCGTTTTGTGTGGAGCATTTCATAGTAAATAGGATACGTATTTGCCGGAAACGAAGGGTCAATCGAAAAAGAATCGGTTACCATTGAATACATTGCGGCATTATCGAGGTTGCCGGTTTCTTTGTTCAGCAGCCAAATTCCAACACGAACCGCATTCAAGGTAAGAGTGCAAGTTTTCGCAATAACTTTGGCAATTTCGGAAAAATCATTTTGTGCCATGACCGGGTTCTGACTTAACACGACCAGAACCTGATTACGCCGTACCAATTCTTCTTCTTGTTGCCGCAATTTTTGCGCAATATCTAAAGAGTCCGACGATCTCTCAAAAACTAAACCCAATACCGTTTTGCCTTCCCAATTGACCGGTATTGGCGAAACATGACCAGACCAATCATCAACAGTAATTTCCAACGGTAATACTGACAAGGAGTTGATATTAGAATTGATATTATCGAAGGGGACTGTATTGATGATTGTTTCTAGATTTTTGTTGTCGTGGAGGAGATTACTGAGTTTTATGCAATATCCATGAGCGGTAATTTCTCCGAAATCTTGATTGAATTGGTTGTTGCACCAAACAATGTGTTCCGTTGTTGGGTTAACAATCACAACGGGATCACGTATTGCTTGAAAAAGAGCTAAATTCGATAACATAAATCCTGCTTTTTAATAAAATCAATTAAGATAATTTAGATATTGGTGGAATTTCCGGCAATCTTATGGAAACCCCCCGTATTTCTTAAAGATAGCATACACAAAGTTGGTCGTCGAAGAAAGAGATTCGGATAAAATTTCCTGATTGCTCTGGAATTTATAGGAGCCAACAAGTCGTCCACGATTAAGGTTGTTTGCCTCTTTCGTGAATGAAGGTTGCCAGTCTTAGTAAGAATTTTACCGAGTTATGAAGATACTTTCAAGAACCTTGATGATGGGCAAGTCTTGTTTTATTCATTATTTTTGTGCATTATTGAAGGCGTTTGGATACTTACACAAATAAATGATCCGTTATTTATTTGTACAAATTTTTATGTCTTTTGTCCTAAATCGGTCAAAAACTTGTCATTTTTTCTTCAAATTTTCTCTAAGAGTCGGATTTACAGGTTTGTTCAAACAGCTTACAATTAGTTCAAAAATACGGTGATTATTGAAATTCACTGTATTACTTTACATTTCAATGTTTGAACCCCTTTATTTACAGTGCGAAACGCAACTTTGCAAAAGTCCAGATATTAACAACGAATTACCAAAAATTGGAGCAAAAAATGTTGTAACCGTTCACGTTTTTTTTGAAAAATTAAATATGTCAACGAATGATTGATCATAAAACTTTTCTGTGTATTCTGTGTTTTCCGTGTTCCATATTTTTTGAACACAGAATACACGGAAGACACAGAAAAATCAGGCAAACATAAAAACGGTTACATTTTAATTTTGTAACCGGCGTTGACGACTTCGCGCCGCAAGGCTTCGGAAGCTGTAATCGTTTCTAGATGGAGCGTGTCGCAAATCCAAACAACACGAAAATATTCCGGTTTGGGGCGTCCAAGTGTTTGCCAAGCGGCATTGATGATTTCCTCTTCTGTTGGGTAATCCAGCGGAATCATTGCCGCTGAAACATGATTTGCTGTCATCGCGTTCAAACGAGTTTTCTGCCAGTCGATTTCCCGAAGTACAGAACTCAAACAAAATTCCGCCATACCAATTCCATTGGCATTTCCGGCAGTTTCCGGCGTCAAACCAAGAACCGCAATACAATGAACAATCGGTGTTTCGCCATGTACTGCTTTATGGTCGTCGAATTTACGCCCAACAATATTCGAATCAAAACCGGTACCACTAATATTTTTGCCGATTTGTCTGATGAAAAGAAGATCAATCTCCCGAAACGGTAATCGCGGCATCAATGTTTTTGCAAGCCGCAAAAGTTTTTCTTCGCCGGCAGCGATATCAGGAGCATGAAGTGTTTTGAGCAATGCGGTTTGTCCTTCGCTGTTTTCGACAATTCCCAATCCGCCAAGTAACGATATTTTGGACATCAAAAAATCCGCAACCTGTCTAATCACCGTTGAAAATCGGTCATGAGAAATCGCACGATGGTAAATACCGGCACCTTGAGCATTGCCAAGACCAATCATCAACATTTTAAGCAAACCGCTTTCAATTGTACCAGTAAAACGGGTATGTGATTTGATTCGGTTGACGAGAAAAACGTGATCCGCTTCGGAAGCCATTTGATCAAAGTGTACAGGAATACAATCCGAATCGTCGTTACTATTATTGTATCCTGTATGACTTGTGTTTAGCCGAAGTTCGCCAAGAATAACTGTTTCCATTGAAGATTGAATTGGGCAACCAAGGACAGATTCCGTCAAACCGTAATTGTCAAGGAGTTGACGTTGTGATTTGGCGGTGCCGCCGGCATGAGAACCCATTGCGGGAACAATAAACGGTTTCAATCCCAATTCGCGGAAATGATCAACCACACCACGCATAATCGGTACAATATTACTAATTCCCCGACTACTCGCCGTCACCGCAACCGTTTGACCTTGTCGAACCGAAAATCGCAATTGTTGCATTTCTGATCGTGTTGCCGCGTAAGGATCGGCAATAGACTGTTTGTCAAACGACTGATGAAATTGAAACGTCTGAAGCTTCATACAAATAATTGTAATTTTTTTACAAAAGGGTTCAATAAACGGTTTTTTTCGACGAGTATTTTATCACGCCACCAAGATTGAACACAAGCCCTTACCGGTTTTTCACATTAGATCTTTTCTTTAACCCTTCCCCAAGACAGAAGGAGTGGAGAGTGAATAGTTATGAGTGAATAGTGAATAGTTCGCAAGCGGAATTATTGCCAAAATGGTAATAATTCCGCTTGCAAACTATTCACTCATA
>JAIRTV010000399.1 GCA_031254675.1 Planctomycetaceae bacterium
ATGGATTTATCGGTTGCGGTTTTTCAAGAGAGTGAGAAGCAAACGGGCGTTGTTCCTAGAACGGATAGGTCGACTTTGAACCAACCGGGCATGTTGGTTACTGATGGTGGTGTTTTTTATGCTGGGTCTATTCGGCGCAAGACAGATAATAGTGGTTATGGTTTCTTTAGTTTTCGTACTGAAAATATGGATGATATTTTGACGGTATGGGTTCGTGTTCGTGAGTTAAAACGTTAAATTTTACCTATTAAAAGGAAACATTGTTTTCATATTTGTCAGTTCGGTTTGTAGGTGAATAGTGGATAATGCGAACACTTGTGTTGAAGGAAACATTGTGTGTGAAGTGTAAGTAGAGGTTAGAAGGCAAACGTCAGATTATGACAAGGCTGTTGAGAATATTCGAAATAGAATAGTGGATGGTAACAAATTAAGATTAAATATAACAAATGGATTTTATAAAAGTGGTAACGCATTTATTGATTTTTATCCAATACTTTGATTGGTAAAGGTACTTTTTTTATGATTTTTTTATTGTCGGATTTTTTTTGTATATTATCATTTTCGTTTTTATTTGATTGATTATTATTTTCGTTTTTAGTTTCGTTATTAGGATAATATTTAGGTAAAATGATATTTGGTTTTTTTTTGAGTTCGTTTTTGTATTTTTCTGCGTCAAATTTGATACTTTTTTGAGTTTCTTTTATTATATTTTTTGTTATATTATTTGGTTCTATATTGTTATTTTCAATGATTGGTATTTTTTTGTTTTGATTAATATTTTGTGTTTTTTGAAATGCTGTGCTGATTAAAGCTAATAAGATTATGAATACTAATAATAAGAAAATTATGATTATTGTTTTTATGATGTTTTTGAATATTTTTTGTGCGGGAGTAAAAAAAGACAGGTTATAATTTGAATTATTGTGTTTCTTATTAATAGGTAATGTTTCGTAGATAGGTGTTTTATTGTTTCCGTTGAGATATGGAATAGTATTATTGGCAATGTCGCTGATATTGTAACTAGGTTTTGAATTGTAACGAATAAATGGAATACCTGCTGATTGAATGACTCCATTTTTTCGCTTGTCTTGGTTTTTTCTTTTTTCGCTTTCGTGAGAGTAGTCGTCGAGTTCAATGATTAGCAGAGGTTTTTCGCCTTTTTTGTCGCATATAACGAAGTCAACATAATAGGTGTTAAATTGAGACCGTTCTTTGTAATTGTCGGTTTTGACGATGGCGGATAGAGCTACTTGAGTTGCGATGTGATAATCTTTTTGGAAAATGTATTTTAGTTTTTCAAAAAAAGCAATTTCGTTTTGTGTTTGTAAGTTTTTGGGGTAGAACATGTTTGTTATGGGGGTTGAGGTGATTTTGGGGTAATTTGTAGCCGAAAATGAATTTTGGTATTTTAGGTAATTTTGATTTGTTTTCAAGAGTTTTTTTGAAAAGTTGAAAAATTTTTTTTGGTAAAAATAACATAATCACCTATTGACGGTTTTTATTTTTTTCGATATTATAATTTAGAGTTAACTAACAGGTTTTCCCTGTTGTTTTTAGTTTTTGAACAATTTAGCTAGGAGGTGTTAATGAACATTTTTGACCATTGGATTTTTCAGTTGGCAGGCGTGTATTCGGATGCGTTGCACTGGAAAGATGCTGTCGGAATGGAACATTTTATGTTACGATTCGATTTCGTCGGCGGCAAACAATCAATAGAGCTAGAACAAAGCGAGTATGATTCGTATGTTGCTAGACTAGAAGTAGGCACTCAAGTACGGATACTTGGTAAAGTGTTACAGTCCAACGGCAAGCCGCGATTGAAAATTCAACAGACCCAAATTAAGGGTATTGACCAAGGCTTCAAGGATTTGTCGCCTTCGGAATTGCGGGCTGGTAGTATTTTTCGGGGAATAGGCGAGGTGTTACAGCGTCGAATGTTCAATCCGAAAATAGGTGATCCTCGTTATGAGGTAGCGGTTAAGACGATGGGCGGTACGGTTGTTCTTAATTGTACGCCGGAACGTTATTCGGAGCTGGCAGATAAAGGCTGTTACATGTTTGAAGGTCAATTTGTTACGGATTTGAATAGGAATTTCGATTCGGGTAAAGTGTCCTATCAATCAGTATTAGCGTATCAGTTGGCTAAGGTGATTGTATGTGACGAAAATGGCGAGCCGATTAAGTCGGATATTCGTCGCGGAAAGGAGGCTGCATAATTGTCTAGTGCTTTTAAAGTTACGGAACATAACTTTAAAGTGTATCTTTTTAAGCCTTGTAATATAGGCTCTTTCTAACTGGGTAAACCAGTTTCTATATGTTACAGATAATGTTTCTTATGTTCGGTTAGCCGATATAAGGAATATTGAGAGACCGGACAGATCAAGATGCTCATTTTCTAGCGTTTTAATCAATTTTAGTAGTAACCAACAGTAGTCGGATAACCGTATCAATATCCGAAGAATTTATTTTTTGGTTCGTTAATTGTTTTTGGTAATTTTAATTTTTTTGGAGAAAAACTTATGAGAAATTCTGAACTTAAAATCGTCAAAAAGAAAGGCGGTCGTCCTTTCAAGTATGGTGAACCAACAGAGCTTTGTCGAATTCCGGTATCATTTAAGCCGACGTTGAAAGTTCTGCTGGCTTTATGGGAAAAATCACAATTGGAAACAGATTTTGCTAAGAAGTCGATCACCGATCGCGCAAAACGCATGCGCGAAATGGCGGATTTTTTTAGCGATTCAGAAACAATTGCTAAAATGAAAGGGGATTCAGTAAGACACAAAAAAATTGGTTGATTTAGATACAATACGTTTCGTGCGAAAATATTCAGTCACGATGTTGTTTTTGTGATTTTAAAAATTCTGCCAAGTGGTTGGAAGTGCCGTTTCGGTTGCTTTGTTTGTTGAGTCCCCTGCTCTTCCTGCTTCACGGCGATACCTGATAATGTTATAATAAGTTATCTTGAGAGTATCGGTTGTAAGTTGGATGGGTATGTCTCGTTGTTTTTTGGGATTGCCGATATCAATTTTCCGTCTGCAATTCTTCGTGCAATTCATCGAACACTCCCAGTTTACGGAAACGGTTATAACGTTCGGAAACGAGGCGGTCAATCGGAATTTTAATGAGTTCCTTGAGTTGGTTTCGCAAATAATGTTTTAAGCGAGAGGCTGCCAAGTGTGGATCGCGATGCGCACCGCCAAGCGGTTCTTCGATAATCTCTTCAATCACTCCGAATCTAAGCAAATCTTTTGAACGCATTTTGAGTGCTTCGGCTGCTTTATCTTTATATTCCCCACTTTTCCAAAGGATTCCCGCACAACCTTCCGGACTAATCACAGAATAATAAGCATGTTCGAGCATTGCCACCCGATCACCTACTCCAATACTAATTGCTCCACCCGATCCCCCTTCCCCGATCACAACACAAATAATCGGAGTCGGCAATCTTGACATTTCGAACATTAATTCCGCAATTGTTAATGCCACACCGCGTTCTTCCGAAGCAATACCCGGAAACGCTCCTGGTGTATCGATTAGACTGACGATCGGAAGATGAAATTTCGCTGCCATCTGCATCGTCCGTAACGCCTTGCGGTAACCTTCGGGATGAGGACAACCGAAATTACAAGTTTGCCGTTCTTTGAGATTGCGACCTTTGTGTTGACCGACAACCATTACCTTAAATTCGTCAAGTTTTGCCCAACCCGTACGAATTGCCGGATCATCACCAAAAAAACGGTCGCCGTGCAATTCAATAAATTCGTCAAAAACCATCTCAAGATAGTCAAGCGTTTGCGGACGATTCGGATGCCGTGCCACCTCCACCGTCTCCCAAGGTTGAAGCGAAGCATAAACCTCTTTTTGAAGTTGCAGCAGACTTTTGCGAAGACGAGCAATCTCCTCACGAACTTCAAACACGGCAGAATCTTTTTTAAGCGATTCAATTCGGGTTTCGAGTTCAAAAATCGGTTGCTCAAACGAAAGACGTTGTTCTGGTTGCGGCATAAATATCTCAAAATAAACCGCGCCGCTCACGACGCAATAAAGGGAAAATAAAAATAATACTGCTATTTTAAAGATAACACTCAAATAAGCAAGACGGAAATATCGTTTAAACCGAAAAAATAAAAATAGATTCACCAATTGTAAAAATTAGCAAAACCAATCGAATTAGGATAAAGCAGATAATGATGATAACAATAAAACTGAAAACGATCCTGAATTTTCAACGTAATCTTTATAATCTTTTGATTGCCCACAATTTTACGCAACATTAATGTATCTTGCTACGAAGATTTTTTATGTTTTGCCGGTTTTGTCATATTATCGTTTAAAAGGTCAAGACGTTTTTGGCATTGTTCCCAATATTCTTTTGATAATTCGAAACCGAGAAATTGCCGACCAAGTTTTTTGGCAACCACAACTGTTGTTCCGCTACCAAGAAATGGGTCAAGAACTTTTTCGTTTGAATTACTGGACACGGTGATAATTCGTTCCAAAATTGCTTCCGGCATTTGGCAACCATGCCAGCCGGTACGTTCATTAAATGTACCACAAACCCGCGAAACAAACCACGTGTCTTTATCGAAACCAAATTCCTGTTCTAGTTCCTGTGGGCGGAGAATCCATGTATCATCCGGCAATCGCCCTTTAGGATTCGCGCGTTTGTCGTTGTAAACAAGTTGACGCGCACTTGGTAAACGAATCGCGTGATCATTGAACGTAAATTCACGGGCGTTTTTGACGAAGTAAAACAGATGAGCATGAGAACGTGTGAATTTTTGTTTGCAATAGACGCCGAATGTGTAATACCAAATCACCCAACTCCGGCATAGAAAACCGATATCCTGTGTCGCCGTAATTTTGAGTTCGGCAGCATATTCATCGCCAATCGCCAGCCAAAATGTTCCAGCCGGTTTCAAAATACGGTACACTTCCGCCATCCACTGTTTCGACCAATTCCGATAATCACCCGCATCGCGTTTGTCGTGATAAACATCGTATTTGTAACCGATATTGAATGGCGGATCCGCAAAAACAAGATCAACCGAACCATCCGGTAACTCTTGCATCCCCGCAATACAATCTCGGTGATAAATTGTGTTCCAGTTTATATTCGACATGATTCTTTGGGTACTTTTCTAATTCTTTATAAATTTTGTAGCGAAATTATTTTCTAATACTGTTTATATGTACAATTAAACGAAAACAGTGTTAATTTTCGGACAAAATTGTTTGAACGGGCATTGTGGACAATTGGGTTTGCGTGCATTGCAGTGGACGCGACCGTGCAAAATAAGAGCGTGACTCAGAAACGCCCAATCATTTTGCGGAAAAATCGCCATGAGTTCTTGTTCTACTTTTTCCGGTGTTGTACCAACCGCCAACCCCATTCGATGAGCCAACCGGAAAACGTGTGTGTCCACAACAACACCATCATTCCGACCAAACCCATTACCAAGAACAACATTCGCTGTTTTCCGACCAACACCAGGTAGAGACGTTAAAGAATCCATCGAATCAGGAACATGACCGTGAAACTGTTCGACAATTTGCCGACATGCTCCTTGAATATTTTTAGCTTTATTGTGATAAAAACCGGTGGTACGGATGGCATGTTCGAGTTCTTCGAGTGACGCATTGGCGAAATCTTTTGCCGAACGATATGTAGCAAACAATTTCGGCGTCACCTTATTAACCTGAATATCCGTACATTGAGCGGACAGAATCGTCGCCACAAGAAGTTCCAACGGCGATTGAAATCGAAGAGAACACCCTGCCTCAGGAAATGTTTTTTTTAAAGCCGTTAGAAATCGTTTCGCAAGTCGTTTAGCAATCGGGTTGGTATCCATAACAGAAAAACTCTGGTTTTTATGCGAAAAGCAATTATCAATCATACGTTGGTTTTGATTACGGAATCAAATATT
>JAIRTV010000419.1 GCA_031254675.1 Planctomycetaceae bacterium
GAAGCAACAGATAAATTTTATACTTCAGATACTTTCCGACAACTCTCTAATAAAGAAACGGGATTTTATTTAAAAACATGGCAGGAAATATATGAAATGTTGAAAATAGAATCGGAAACGAAAAAGGAAATTTAAAGGTAATTTGCTATGAGCGAAGAACATTTTCAGACGACGGGTTTATCACACAATAATTTACCGTTATCCGACGATAGTTTAGCGGAAAAAGAAATACTTGATTCTATTCCGGTTGAAGTATCGGAGAATGATTTGTTGTTGCGCAAAGAGTTGGGCGAACCGGCGAGGCAAGTTCTTTCGAGTTTTTTGCCGGAGCCGTTGGTACCGGAATCGGAGGAGACCGCAACCGTTTTGACGCCGGAGATTTTTTCGTCTGGAGCAATTCCGGCAGGAACAATGTTGGGTCATTTTGTGATTAGTAGTTTTATTGGTGGTGGTGGTATGGGTCGAGTTTATCTTGCAACTGATACGGCGCTTGATCGAAGAGTTGCGGTTAAGGTATTGCCTCGTCAGCGTGCTAATGATTTGGGGACGGTGGCGCGGTTTATGAATGAGGCGAAATCGGCGGCGCGGCTTAATCATGAACATATTGCACAGGTTTATTTTGCGGGCGAACAATCGGGAATTCCGTATATTGCTTTTGAATATGTTGAAGGAACTAATGTTCGTTCGATGGTTGATGATTATGATGCTTTTCCGTTGCCGCAGGCGTTGAATTATTTGATACAAATTTCTCATGCTTTGGCGCATGCGGCGGAGCATGGCGTGGTTCATCGAGACGTGAAGCCGTCGAATATATTGATTACCCGCGAAGGCAGAGCGAAGTTGATAGATATGGGGCTTGCGCGTTTGCTTGATCCGTCGGAGTCTCAGGAAGATTTGACGGCAAGCGGCGTAACACTTGGGACATTTGATTATATTTCGCCGGAACAGGCGCGTGATCCGCGTAGTGCTGATATTCGCAGTGATATTTATTCACTTGGTTGTACGTTTTTTTTTATGCTTTCTGGTCGTCCTCCATTTCCGGAAGGGACGGTGTTGCAGAAGTTATTGCAACATCAGGGCGATGAGCCGCCGGATATTCGTGCGTTTCAACCGAATATTCCGGCGGAAGTTGCATTGTTGATCCAAAAGATGATGGCGAAAGATCCGCGTCAACGGTTTCAGACGCCAGCGACGTTGATCGAATCGTTGATTAATGTGGCGAAGATGCTTGGTCTTCAGCCGACGGGGCCTGGTAAACTTATTTGGGTGATGACGCCGCCGACTCGTACTTCGCTTTTGTTGCGACATATTCCTTGGTTGGCGACGGTGTTATGTCTAATTGTTTCGGTGTTTCTGTTGAGTCTTTATTCTTCTGAACGTTTTGGCGTGCTTGAAGTTCCCAATATTCCGGACATTGACGCGGAAACAATTGATACGCAACATTCTGTTTTGCCGGAAGCGGAAATGGCGGTTACGGCGTTATTGCCGACGGATCCGCCGGTCAGGGAGCGCGGAACACAACCCGAACACAGTTTTCCGTTTAGTGCAACATTTTATACACCGTTTGTGCGTCGTTCTGCGGACTTGTTGTTTTCTGCGGCGATGAATTCCGAATCGTTTGGTGGTGGACTTCGACCGGCATTTCTTCCGTTTCGGGGGCAGATTACCGATACGATAGAAAAGTCGAAAACGTCAAATGGTTTGTTGACTATTTTGGAGGTTCAAAAAACGTTGGATGTGGTTGAAAAGCCGGTGTTATTACCGTTTGTGGAGTCGTCGCCTCCTAAACAACGTTGTGTTGATCCGAGTGGAGAAACTCCGGGGTCTTATGTTTCGTTGGGGGTTGCTTTGGCGGATGCGGAAAAACAAACAGTTATCGAATTGAAATGGAACAATTATATGAAAATTGATCCGTTAATTTTTGCGGGGCATCAATTGAAGATAGTGGCGGCAAAGGGTTATCGTCCGATTTTATTTTTTGAATCGTCGGATTCGCCTTATGTTTCGCAAAATCCGCGAAGTATGTTTACGGTTGGTTCTAGTGAGATTGAATTTGTTGATCTTGCGATAGAGATGCGTATTCGTCATGGGGTTTTGGCGCAGGCGTGGTCGTTATTTGAGTTGGTTGGCGGCAACAAGCTCATTTTTTCGCGTTGTTGTTTGACGATACAAAATAAGTCGGTTTCGGATAATTCTGCTTATCATGATGATGTTGTTTTTTTTCGTACAGGTACGAGTCAAGGCGGGATTAATCCGCTTGTGTTTGATTTGGGAGTTGAGTCGGCGTCTTCGTTTTCGGAGTCGTTTGCGAATGCTGCGAATATCAATCATGTTGAGACGTCCAACGCGATACCGGCGACTGTTGCGACGAGTGTTCCTAATGTTGCGGAACACTTGCAGATAATGATTACGGATTCTTTTTTGCGTGGAGAGGCGACGATGTTGCAATGTGATATTCCGCAGATGGTTGACTGTCATGTTAAGAATTCGTTGATTGCTTTGGCGAAGTCGTTTGTTCAGACGGCGGACACGAAGCGGACGACGGTGCAAGATTCGGTGGTTCGTATTCGTTTGGAGCGGGTTACATTTTTTGGTAGTTTTCCGTTTGCGAGTCAGATTCGTAATTCGTTTACGACGGAGCCGATGAAATTGGAGGTTGGTGCGTGGCGTTCGATTTTTTTGTTGAATCATATTCCGTTGGCGATATTCCGTGGGGCGCCTTCGAGTCAGAGTGCGTTTGATTATTTTAGGTGGACGGGCGAATCGAATTATTTCCAAAACGTGACATTGGGTTGGAAGTTTGCGCCGGCACTTTCGGTATCGGGAGGGGGGACGACTTACGACATGCCGATTGCGGAATGGAAAGAAAAAATGAATCCGGTTGTGGAAAACAATACGCAATTGAGAACTCAAATTGACGTCTTGAAGTTCAAGGAGATTCGTAAACCGATGCATCAATTGTTGCCGGAGGACTTGCAATTTCTTCCTGAGTCGCGTTTAACCGATACGGAAAAATCTCTTGTTGGATTTCCGGTGGAGTTATTGAATTGGTTGCCGCCGAGTTGGACGGACAACACCAATCGAAAGCAATAAACTACGAAAAAAATTGAGTCACCATTTTTTCATTTTTCCGTGCCTTCTGTGTTCAATTTCTTTATTGAAAAGGGTAGGCAACCTTTCGCCGAAACAAAGATGGGCAACTTTTCGCCGAAACAAAGGTGGGCGACCTTTCGCCGAAAGGTCGCGTCGGCGCTAGCCGACTTGCCCTTGTGTTGAGCCGGCAATCTGTGTTGCCAAACGGTTTGAAATCCGATTTCCTTCCGAAAACAGGGGCTAATCGGCTATCGCCGATGTGATGTTTCGGCGAAACATCACCCACCTTTTAGTGAATAGTTGATAGTGAATAGTGAATAGTGAATAGTTCGCAAGCGGAATTATTGCCAAAATGGTAATAATTCCGCTTGCGGCATCTCAACTATTCACTATTCACTCATAACTATTAACTATATCGATAGCCGACCAGCCCCTTGTTTGCTTGCCGAAAGATCGCCTATCTTGTTTCCCCAAACTCGCATAACCCGCTTGCAAAATCGGGAAATAAAATAACCGAATCCAATAATTTAACCAGTTCTGATTGAATATTTGGAATATTTGTGTAAAATGTCTCTCAACATTTGAAAATTTGATTTTTGTCGCAACGCCCCGTTGCGTGTCCCGACACAAAATCCAACCAATTCGGTTATCATCGCAACAAATAAAATCAAACTTTCAAATACAACACGTCATCTCAATGAGTATCTATTCGCGTGAACTAACGTGATGCTTACTATAACAATGTTTCTTTCTCAACTAAAAACATGTCAATAAATTCAAAAACGAAAATGAATCGTCGTCAAGTGTTAAAAGTTTCGGCGATTTCGGGTGCGGGTGCTTTATTTTTGCGAAGCGGTATTCTCGCACGTGGTCAATCTCCAAATGAACGACTCGGAGTCGCTTTTATCGGGCTTGGCGCACAAGGAAAATTTCAACTCGACAATCTGGCAGCGAAAACCAATCTCGTCGATGCGGTCGCATTTTGTGATGTCGATGATCTTCGAGCTGGCAACGCCTACGAACGTTTTCCGAAAGCACAAAAGTTTTATGATTTTCGAGAGATGTTCGACAAACTTGAGAAATCAATCGATGCTGTCGCAGTAAGTACGCCGGATCATACGCATTACCATCCGGTAATTCGTGCAATTCG
>JAIRTV010000516.1 GCA_031254675.1 Planctomycetaceae bacterium
GTTTGGTCATAAATTACTCGGTAACTCTAAAAAAAGAACGATAACGATACTTTCCGCCAGTCATCCTTTTAATATGTAATCTTTTTGTAACGTTGTGTTTTTTGAGGAAAGAATGTGTAGTAAGATTTTCACTTTCATAAACTTTAATCATGTTCCTTTTTTATTCCTTTATCATGATTGATTTTTTTACAATATTCTTTGAACGCGACTACCTTTTTCGAATGGCGCAAATACCGTTCTTGTGGCGACATTCCTTTTGTTTCTTCGTAATGTTTCCGACGAATGGAGCGTACCATTTCAACGGAATCTATTGGTAAATTAGTTGTTGTCAGCATTGAATTCTCCCGTAAAAAGTTGAGGGGTTGCAATCATAATAATATGAAAGTGATTGAGTATATTGACACTAGTAACAACCCCATTTTACATCAAACGAAAAGATGATTTTTAAAAGGAAAACAGTATATGAGTGTGTCTCTTGGTTACGTTTGCAAACCCAAAAGTAGGCAACCTTTCGAAGAAAGGTTGCCTATTTTTTGTGTTGCCATAAGTGTTAATGAAATAGACTGTTATGTTGTGGTTTTATTTTTTCCGTCTTGATTGCGGAATGCCTTCGGTTTCGCGAATTTTCCGAACAAAGAAAACCCCCAACGCAATCAATAACGGCGGAATTGGCGGCAACGCTATCGCGGCAAGTTTGTATTGCCCCTGAATCCGACGAATATGTTCGTTCAGTTCCACATCCGCTTTTTCCAATTGGATATTTAATTCGCGTTGTTGTTTTTCTTTTGCGGAATTGAGTCGTTTTTGGGCGGTCATCATTGCCGTTCCCAATTTTCGCAACGCTTCGTCTTCATTGACCACGCCCTTCTTGAGACCTTCTTCGAGTCCTTTCATTTTGTCCGCAAGTTCTTTTTCCTCTGTTTCGGTTTGAGCGTCGAATTGTTTCTGCAATGCGTTCCGTTTATCGTTTGTTGTTTTTCGGATTTCGTCGGTATTTTCGTCGAATTTTGAAAGAGTCCGATGTTTTGGGCGGCGGTTGCGAACGGCAAGGAAGCGTTCGTCGCCAGCAACACTGTCAATCGCATTCAGTACAAAAGTAACGTTATCGAAATTCAGATTGATTCCTGCTCCTGGTTCATTGCCCATTCGCCGTAAGGTGAAGAGCGAATCGGACAGCATATCAATATCCGCAACCAGTAAAACGTCAATTTTGATGGGTTCTGGTTTTACAGGAGTTTCCCCTTCTTTTAATTCCGGTGCAGGCGGCGGCGGTAATTCACCGCGAATCCGAACCGCTAAGTCTTCCGGTTGTTCCTCCGCAATACATGACCGTTCCCACGTTCCATTGCCCAACCCTTGCATCACCGCACGTGTCTGAACAATTCCCGCCGGTTGTTGAAACGTTTGAAGCAACGGCGTTATCGAGAGAGTCGATGTCGAACCTTCTTGGGCGGGTAACTCCGTAATATGTCCGGGAAACGGCAACATAATATATTGCAGCGATGCCGAAACCGGATCAGAGGAATTGAACGGCAAGATTTTTCGTTCCAGTTCCAAACTTCGATCTAAAAAAACGAACCCTTTGGGAATTTGTGCTAGTTTTCGGATTGGCGAATATTCTTGCCAGACCGCCTGTGCTCCGTCGATAGTTGTCCCCAAAAGAGTCCAGAGCGGACTGATATCACCTTTTGGTGTTTGCCGTCCCATCATCATCATCATTTGCGACGGTGGTTGTCGCGGCTCGGCGGTTCCGGCAACACTGCGCACATAAACCGGCAAGGGGTCTTCAAAAATCACGGTTGGTTGTCCACGTTTCACCGCATCGATAAAGTTATCGATTTCTTCCGGACCCATTGCGGAAGGTTGCACCGCAAGCAACGCATCGAATTTATCGCGAATTGGTTCTGCCGGATCGACTTCAACCACGGTATATTGACGTTGTAGTTCGTCAATGATCTGCCATTGCGGTAACATCGAGAACGTTTGCATATCCAACCGACCAAAAACGGGAGCATCCGTTTTTAGGATACCGATGCGTTTTTTCTGTGGAGTTGTTACACCGTAAAGGGCGTGAACCAGTTCATATTCGACGGAAAGCCCGCGATCAACAAACGGTAATGTCAACGAATTGAGACCGCAACGGAACGCCACACCGAGAAAAATACTTTTAAGTTCTCGTTTACCGCGTGCCGCGAAGGAGACTTCCTGCGGTTTAATTTCATAACGTTGATTGGCAATCAACGCTTGTTCGGTATTCGGACGAATATCGTAGTGCGGATTCACGACAACATTTTTACCGCAAATCGATTGAATTTCATCGAGAATGGAGATAATATCGAGCCGTGTTTGCACGTGTGATTCCGGCACATCGGGACTGAGAAACGCTTCAATCACGACGGGATATTCCGGTTTGAGGTCATGGAGTAGTTTTACTGTTTCTGGTGAAAGAGTGCTTAGTTTCTCTTCGGTCAAATCGGTGCGGAGATCGTGTTGCCGGAAAATGAAGCACAGGCACAATCCAATAAGAAACAGGCTAACGGTACGAGTGGAAAAGTGCAATGTTCCCACTAATTTCCGTTGTGCCGTCCAATGCCGACGTCCAATCATGACCATACTTAGGTAGAGCATGGTTGAAGTGATCATGGCGAAATATAGGATGCTTGAAAAGTTGACAATCCCGCGACCGAACAGTTCAAACTGAGAGGCGATACTAAAACCTTTTAGGAGTTGGGCGGTATTGGCGGGGATTGGTGATGCGTCGACCCATTGCAAGGCGATGAGTGGAGAGCAAAAGATGGCGCCGAGGATGTAGGCGACGGTGAGGTTGCCGGTTAAAAACGACGCGACCATTCCGATTGAGATCATCGACACGCCAACGAACCAATATCCGATATACGTGCAGACAAAAAGTCCGGTATCGGGAGTACCGAGATATTTTAGGATTAGCAGGTTGCAGAAGAACGAAAAGAGCAAGGAGACGGAGTAGATACAAACGGCTGCTTTGAATTTACCGAGAACGATATCGAAATCGCTTGCGGGAATGGTGAGGAGCAATTCATCGGTTCCTTGTCGGCGTTCATCTGCCCAGATACCCATGGTGATTGCCGGTACGAAGACCAACATGATGAGTGGAAACCAAAGATTGAGTTGATCGAGGTTTGCGAGATTGGCGTTGAAAAATTCGTCCGGCAAAAAAGCCGCTATCGAACTAAGCAACACAAAAACGCAAATAAAAACGTATCCGGTCGGATTGGAAAGATAACCGACAAAATTACGCTTAAAAACAGAATACAATACTTTCGAGTTCATGATTCTCTGGTCAAATCGGGTTAAAAAATTGGGGTTAAACGAAATGATCCTTCAGGAAAACGCCTTGATTGACCAATTACCTGAGGTCATTTCCACAAACGAAATTCCAAACAAGCAACCATTTTACACAGAATC
>JAIRTV010000540.1 GCA_031254675.1 Planctomycetaceae bacterium
TATAGAAGCCAACCATGAATAGAACCTTCACGCTGACCGGTAAGAATTCCACCGAGTAACGGTAAATCTTCTTGAAGAGATGTTACCAAAAAGGGGAGTTCTTCTCCATCGTCGCATCCAAGCCTCTGATATCTAAATGTCATAATAAAAAAACTTCTAAAATAAAAAGTAAATTATAAAAACAATAAATCAATTTTTATAGCGTTAACAAGTATTATTCGAAAGGAATTCCCCATCGATCTAATGGATTGAGTTCCTCAATTCCCGAATACGATTTCGCTCCAAGATAGAATTTATCGCAAATCAGCATTGACGATCATGTCGTCGAATGAAATGCTTCGTTGCTGAAAAAGCAAAGAACGACAATAAAAAACACCTGTTGAAATCACTGTGTTTTAAGCATTTTGTCTATCATGAATTCTTGGAAAGTGCAATTAATAAGTTGTCGCTTTGACATTGCGGATTGTCGGATCGTAATACCATGAATCAAAATATTCTTTTTCGACACGGTAATAATCAAACGTTTCATTGGGAGCAAGGTCTTTTTTGATAAAACCATATTTCTGCATTTCTCGAATATAATCGTTATTCGGACGAAAATTTGACATATCGAAACGTTTTCCATTTTCGAGTTGTTGGTGTGTTCGTTGCAGACTCTTCAAGATGTCTTGATACAACGGATCATCTTTATTTTCAAAGACAATTTTTGAACAAATTCCCAAACCTCCCGCTTCTTTCGCAAGCGGCGCACGAAGCAAAAACGAACGTTCCGGATTGGAAATATTTGTGACGGTTCCTCCCCATTGGCGATAATGACGCGGAAACGACCAACCTTCCCACTCTTTCATTTTGCCATCGCGTGTTTCTTGTGACGCATGACATTCCCCGCAACGTTGAAGGAGCGGTTTACAATTAATGTTCGGATAATACACGCCGCTGCGAAGTGAAACATACGTTCCCGGATAAGTTGCACTCGTATCTATCCAGAGCCGAACAAGATTTTTTTCCTCCACCGAAAGCCGAACATCATAATGTGTTGGTTCAAGAAATTTCAGTAACGTACTATTACCGCTACCGATTTTGTAAATCTCAAAATTACTCTTCGGCTGATTCCGGTTATCGACAACCCATTGACCATGTAACGTTAATCGAATATACGACATCGTGTACATGGCAGTTTTGTCTCCGGTTAAATCAAGTTTTCCGCCGTAATTTTCAGGGCTGTGGCATGAAATGCAATGTTTATCGAGAATCGGTTGAACATCACGAGGAAAATCAATAATTGACGGAACACCAGCGATGGGTTCCGGCTTTGCCGGTGAACGCCGTACCGCTTTGAGTACAGGTAACGATGTTTTCGGTGCTTCGGTACGCTCTTCGTGACAACCAATACACGCCATCGTTTCACCGGGTTGCAATGTGAGAAAACTATGCATTCGCTTCACCGCTAAATCGTTTTCATCTAGCGCAACGAAAAATATTGACTGCAACGCCGGAAGTTCGGCAAAAGCGGAACCGTCGTCAGCAACAGGAATTGTTCCAAGAATTTCCGCCAACGTAAACGAACCACCAATCGTTAACGGTTCCATTCCACCGGAAAAATTGATCGGTTTTGGAAGTTGTTTCAGTACGAGAAGTTTTTTGATTTTACCGCGTTCCAAACCTTGCAATGATCGACCATGATAAACGTCTTCCAAAACGACATAACCGGTTGATTTGGACAAATCAGCACGATTTCCGACAAGTTCTTCACGCGGTCGCGGCAAAATCGGACGCGGTTCGTGAACAGCAAAATTTTTGTCCAAAAATTCCTTCGGCAAATGAAACAACGGTTCAAACTGACCTTCGCCGTTGACCAGCCAAATTGTATCATTATTCGCCGCCAGAAAACAATCTTCGCTAAACGGATACGGGTCTTTGAACCAACCTTTACCAAGTTGCCGTGCGCTGCCTTGATCGTCGGGTCCTTTTTTCGGCGAAACAATATTGAGAAGACCAAAATGTTCCGGCGCTCCATGACCGGGCGAAAAAATCGAAACAACTTTATCCGTGCCGGGAATCGGTTTCGCGTCAAGCATCGCGATTCCGGGATGTAAGTTACCAAAATAAACATTCTGTTGCGTTCCGTCCGGATTCATCGTCCAAAGATGATGATAATGAACTTGAGACCGGTCAACATATTCCCAACGCATGTACAAAACCCGACCATCCGGCAACATCCAAGGCGTATTATCGTGATCATTATTACTCGATAAAAGCCGAACATTTTGACCATCAGCATCGCAACAAAATAGCGACGCAACCGGCGTGTGCCAGCAATTAACGAAACGTTTACAACGCGATGAACAGAAAATGATCGAATTATCGGGACAATAAATCGGTTCAATGTCGTCGTAGAGACCGTCGGTGATTTGCCGTAAATTTTGACCATCAATATCAATTTCGTACAGATGATATTGATGTGTTCCTCCCGGTCTGTACGAAAACAGAATTTTTTGACCGTCGTAATGGAGTTGCGGATCGCGGATTCCGCCTTTTTCGTCTTCGAGCAACAGGGACAATTCACCGGTTCGGAGATTTTGTTTGACGAGCGCCGCTCCTTCACCATAACCCCACAGAAGACCGTCTTCTTCTTTCCACGCTAAATTTTTCGGCTCATGCTGTTGTCCTGAATAATTACCGAATGTGACATACCAATGATCACGTCCACGAATCCGAACCGCAAAAACAATTGATTCAACATCTTTCATCGCTCCGGCAAGCATTGTTTCCAGCATCGGCGACTTCTGAACGCAAACGCCGGTTTTGAGCTTTTCAAGCATGGATTGTGCAGAAACCTGAATCGTTACGAAAACGATGAACAAAAAAACGACGAATTGGCAAAATAAGTGTTTCATTGCTATTGGTGTCGAGTTTGAGAGGATGAAAAAAGCCTTTGTTTTCCGCGAAACACGGAAACAAAAGTCTTTTCGTACTAGCCGAGGCGGGAGTCGAACCCGCACGACCTTGCGGTCAGGGGATTTTAAATCCCCAGCGTATGCCATTTCGCCACTCGGCCAAGAGTTTTTAATTTATCATAACAAAACGTCTTGTCAATAGTCATTTCGGCTCACCGTTTATTTTTTACCGAGTCCGAATTTTTCACGGTAATAATCGACTTTGAAATCATAAAGCGGTGTTGAGGAATGGGCGTATTTTGACTGATTTTGTCGATAAATTGCGGATTGTGCCAACGCGATATTGGCGGCGCCCGACGGTGAATAGAGAATACTCAATTTCACCGAATGTCCGAAAACATCCGCTTCCAGTTGGACTTCCCGGTGCAACCGAATATCCGGTGTAATTTTACGCCCCAACATGTCAACGTAAAAAAGTTTGAACGCATTGGTGTTACCAAAACCGCTCATAAAAAGAACTTCGCGGATGTTACTGTTCCGTATTTGTTGAAGTAGTTCGGTGTTGAGTCGTGTCGGGATTAAATCGCTGTCCGCCCACGATGTTGATTTCCGGTCACACTCACGAATCGTATCGCTAACCGATATTTTGTGTTTCCGAAGAAATTTCAAAATACCGGAAAGCGTAATCGGTTGACCAATTTCACCGCCAGAGGCGCGTTGGAGTAATTCCCACAAACTCAATTTGCTGCCGTAAAAAAACGGAATTTTAAACTCATTGGTGTTATGCGGATGAATCGTTCCCACAATCACTTTTTCACTATTCGGGTCAACCGGATAAAGGTCAAGATATTGATGAACTGTTGTGATCATGAATCATACAATGTTGCAGTACAAAGTTACATTATTCAAAGCGAAAAACAAAAATGTTGGATTTTGTCAAACGGAACAATCCTAAAGAATCATGCAAGATCATTTTCATTTATTGTGCGAATCCGAATATTTTATCAATTTACTTTTAATCGTCTCAATGCTTTTTCCGCTTCTGGAAAATTTTTGACACGTTTATAGATTGAGATGGCTTGAGTGGTATTGCGTGGCAAACCGCCGAGTCCCAACTCATAACAACGTCCAATGTGGTACAACGACATCGCATCTCCTCGTTGAGCACCCAACTCGAAAAATTGAACCGCTTTCTGATAATTTGGTTTTACTCCATTACCATAAAAATAAATTTCGCCTAATAATCGTTGCGCGTCGATATTTCCTTCTTCCGCTAATCGGGTCAAGCGTTCCAACTCTTCGGCGGAAATGGAAATTGCCGACTTGTTCATACCCGGCGAATTCGAGTCCAACCGTGTTGATTTTGTGTTATTTTTATAGTTTTCCGTAACATCATCATATTGTGTTATCCCGTTTGAAGTATTGGAATTTAGCACAAATTTCCAAAGAACTATTCCGCCGCCCAATATCGTAATTGTCAGAAAAATCACAATGAAACCGAGACGGGAAAAAATTAAATTGAACGGAATAACCGATAGACCAGAAACACGTTTAGGATTTTTGGCATAAGGAAAGGTTCGATTCCGTTTGGAAGGATCGAGCGAATCAAGACCGGTTTCTGTTTCCTTAAAAGGCCAAATTTCTGTGATGGGCGTTAATGTTTGCTCGACCGGATTCAAGGTCAACGATTCGCTTAATTCTTCCACGAAATCGTAACAATTTGCAAACCGTTCTTCTGGGTTTTTTGCCAACACTTTTCGCAACACGATTTGAGTTTGTTCCGGCAAGGCTTCATCAAGAATTGGTTCGGTACGAAGAATATTGTTGCGACATTCTGCGTCATTTTCACCGGCAAACGGCAAGGAACCGGAGAGGAGTTGACAGGCTAAGACTCCGAGAGCAAACTGATCCGCATACGGGCTGTAATGTTGGTGGTCTGTCCAAATTTCCGGTGCTTTCCAATAGGCGTTTGTTGGGGCGTTTGTGGCGGCACCGATAGTTGACATTTCGTGGTGAATTGTTTCCGTCAGTTCAAAATCAGTAACAACAACACCGCAACGTTGACCAATGAGAATATTTTGTGGTTTCAACATTCGATGCGTAATTTTTTTTCGGTGTGCGAAATCCAGAGTCTGACTTATTGGCAAGAGCAATTGAACAGCCAATGTTGACGGAAAATCCCGATATGATTGATAATAAAGTTCGTAATATTTGTTTAACGGCAACGCATCCACAAACGCCGACACAAGAAAACTTCCAAGAATTTCGTCTTGTGTTAACCGAAACACCGGACAAATTCCCGAATATTTTAATTTTGAGATTCGACGAAACGAATTGGAAACGCGATTGAGTAATTTTTCATCTTTTTGAATGAACGAAGGAATGAGTTTTAAGACGACGAGATTATTTGTTCCGTTTTCTTCTGCCAACCAAGTTTCGCCGCATTGTCCGATTCCGAGAACGTGTTGAAGAGTGTAATCGTTTCCGAGACGAGTTCCTGGATCGAGTCGTTGATTCCGTCGCGGAACGTGCAACGGTCCGGTTGAGCGGAAAATTCGGGATGGCGAATCGGCGTCTAGGAAAAAGGTCGCGGTTGAATGGGCAACATTTTTGCGTGAATTATTGGGTGCGTTTGGGATGAGGGGAATATTGGGGACATTTGGGGCGTTTGCATTATAATTGCCGTGATTCTGCTGTGGTGATTCCGGCGACAAGGGCAATGATGTTTCGGGGAGAGATTGCAATGTGAATCGTCCGCTTTTGGAAATGGCGTTGGACGAAAAACGAGGAGGCAAGATATGTGATGCTGTTTGAGAAGGAGACGAAAAACGTTCTGTGGCATCATGTTCGGAGGAGGAGAAAATACCTAAACGCAATGATTTCAACTCAAAAAGTTGTTGCTCAAAAGTTTTCCAGTCAATGCGATTGGAGTGATAATCCTCCAAAAGTTGCTGAAATTTTTCTTTGATCTCTTGCGAATCCATAATATTTTTGGATCTGGTAATCGTTGTCGATAAGAACGGCGACGGAATAATAATGAAAACATTTCAATTTTACACTTTCTTAATATTGAAGTAAAGGTCTCTTTGTTTTGTATGATTATTTCGTTTTGTCCTTTTCAATGGTGTTGTCGTTCAATGAATTTTCGTGACTTATTTTGGGGCAAGTTTTTTGGTATTCTGAAAGTGGACAGTTTGTTTATAATTTGCATCGCAATTGTATTTCCGTTTTTTGATTTTCTCTTTTGCGATTTTTCAGGTTGTTGCTGAAGATTGTTCAATGTTCGACAACGCCTAATTCGATCCAAATTAACAGTCATTCCATAAACGCTAAGAATTTTTTAAAAAACAAAAAACGTCGCTTGACATTTTTTTTCATTTAACGTAAACTATAAAACTTAGTTAAATCGTGTTGCGTTTATTTTGTCGTATTTCGGCAAGCGTTTCGCGATCAATTTTATAAAACCTTAGAAAATAAGGAGAATGGCAATGGAAAATTTAGTAAAATGTGTTGTCGGCTTTTTGGCAATATTTTTTGCGAAAAGCCAAATGTTAAACTTGGTAAGTTACGTAAAGCAGGGGGGGGGCTATATGGAGTGAAAAGTTGAGAACGAATAGTGGAG
>JAIRTV010000597.1 GCA_031254675.1 Planctomycetaceae bacterium
TGTAGAAAAATAATTCGGTTTTCGAGAAGGAGATCGCCAAGTGTCATTGACCGTTGACGCTGATAATCACGATAATTTGCCATCGAACCAGAATGAGTTGAAGAAAAAGTTTCTTGCATGAGAACGAATTGGAATTTAGTTGAAAATTTTAGTCAAGTCTAAAGTAAAAACGTTGTAAATTGTTGTCAACAACAGTGTTACATAACGATAAAATACAAAGATCACGTAACAAAGCGAAAGTGAACGGAGAGTTTTGATTTTCGGTTTTCCAACGGAGTGAAAAGGCGAAATTGACTCAAACCGTTTTTATCGTCTGTAATTTTGACTAAAAAACTCCAATCAATCAAGAGCGATTTTAGAAAATTTAACAAAAAGTTCTTCAGATTGACACAATTGACTTGAGGTTGGCGTTAAGTTATAGAGATTACATGTTTTAGGCAATTGTTGTTCTTGCGGAACGATTGTAGAAAGGTCGTGCTGACACATTCGCCGCAGTGAACGAACCGGATAAAGTGTTAGCCAATCGTAATTGTTTTTGCGTTCGCGTTTGAGAATCGCATTGCCGACCAACCGTAAAGACGCTCAATATGGTTCATCGGCAACACGCTCTTGAGTGAAAGCCCTTTCAATAAAGATAAAGGGAACCTCATTTTTGTGATCGCTCAAACGGAACATTGGTTTGTTTAGCTGAGTGAAATATTCAAAAGTTGTTCTTCCATTATGCGATATAGACCGGATTTTGAAACTTGAATATCCGAGTCCTCGTCGAAATGAATGAGACAGTTCTGGATTTCTTCGGCAACCTGATGTTCAGTACAATCTTTTCCTTTTTGCAATCCTTCAATGAAACGGACTGCCTGTGTTTTGGGGCGTAAAAAAGCACAAATCCGGGCGTTACGTCCGAGATAGTGAACTGCTTCATAAAGTGTCAGGCTACGAAGAACCACAACACCTTCAAATTCGCCCCAAGGACTGTACATTTCACGGACATAACTGTCAACATGTTTACGTTCCAGATATTCCGTGATCCGTTCACCGCCTTGTAATTCCTCTTTGTTTGCCATCTCAATAATCTCGTGACCATTCAGCCAACGAACTTCGTAATCGTCGTCGTCGAAAATCCGAACAAAAATTCCCGGATTACTGAGATTTTCTTTTTGTGTTGTCATGGAACACCTCGCTTTCTTGAAGTTTTTTTTGTTTTTCTTCAAAAATCGAACCGGTTCGTAAAAAACCGCCCAAAATTGTCTTGTTTTCTAAAGCACGTGTAACGAGTCAATAACATCAACATTTTCGTTTTCGTTAATTGGAACATCTAAGGAAATTTCATTGAATCATGACAAAAATTCTGACAAGTTATTCTATCGACTCCACAATATAATGTCAATATAAAAATTGTGGAAAATAAAAATTTTATCATTTCCTGCAATAAAACGACTTTTTGCGAGTTAAAAAATAATGACATAGACTTTTTGGGTTTGGGAATTGATTGACAATTGTTCCGGTAATGAAGTCAGTTGAAATGGCTTTGAAAAATCCCGTAATAATAACTAAACGGAAAAGGATTGGTATAAAATTCAGATAGGGTAAATTTTTCCGATTATTCTTGTTATTCCTTCGGTAAAAAGTTGTGATAATTTTTGTAGTGATTATACCGATAGTTTTGACTATATGGGTTTTGATATGTATGACGTGTATTATGTATCTTTATCTTTTGAGGTTTTTAACATTTTAACTTATTGTTTTCCTGTGAAAGAGGGGAGAGCCCTGCTTCAGGTAAGCCTTTTATTGTACGGTTGATCGCCAAAAAACACATTTCGGAATATTTTGGAATTTTTCGGAAAGTTGATTTTGGGTTGATGGATTAGCCGTCGTAAGGAGTGACGCGGTGCCTGGATACCTTCGTTTTATTTGTGTTCTTCTGGTCGGTGTTCTCACCGTTTGCCCAATTCTTTTTGTTGTTGCGTCGGAACCGGTTCGTCAAATTCCGTTTGATGATCATGCTCGTCCAAGTGTCCGGTATATTGTTCCTGCCGTCATGCAAGAGTCATTGCCGTTTGACGAAACAACGTCAACCTCCGAAACTTCACGTTCGGAAATGCCAAACCCAAAAACGCAACCTCCAGAAACAGAAATTCAAAAACCAACAATTTCCGAACCGGAACCAATTATCAATGATCCGTTTCAATATAAATTGCCGGAAGGTGATATTGGGATTCCGCGAAATATTTCGTCATTACCGTCCGGTATTCAAGTTACCGGTATTTTGATATTCAAGAATCAAAAATCCATCGCGGCAATCCGGTTGCCCCGAACCGGTAATCAACGCACTTCGGAAATTTATTATGTTCGTGAAGGCGATGTTATTGAAGTTCCGAATAACCTGTTGCCCAATCGGAGAACATCAGGTTCACGCGGAACAAGTGATACGGAAATTTTATTTCTTGTTGTCGAAAAAATCACTCCGCAACATGTGGAAGTTCGATCACGCAGTAATATTGCCGACAAACATATTTTACGATAATTATTGAGATTGGTCGTTTGTGATTTGTGATCAGTGACGCAAGCGAATGATCTTTTTTACGATAAAAATGTTGCCCGCAACACAAATCGCAAACAACGAATCACAAATTCCTTATATGATTATTAACCGATATTGACTGACATGTTTTGTTTTTATTTGAAACATTTTTTTGCTGTTCTACTGTTTTTTCTTGGAACAGTGTCATTACTTTTCGCACAAGAACCGGTTCTTGCGCCGCCTTATCCGGTATTACCGTTGCATTCCGCCACTCCGTCGGCAACTCCAAAAACAGCAGACCTACTCGGAAGCGATAACACAGACGCTACGGAAATTGAAGTTCTCAATATTAAAGAAATGACGTTGCTCGAATTTGCACGATTATTAAGTCAAAGTGCGTTATGGAAAATTGTGGTCAGTCGTCAGGCAGCCGTGTTGCCGATCAATACCTATTTTGAACAAATAAGCGGCGAAGATGCTATTCGTGCCGTTTGTCAGGCAAACAATTTGTGGTACAGAAAAGATGCCAACGGAATTATCAGTATTATGACTATTGAAGAATATCGAAGAGGTTTGCTGGCACACAGTCATGATACGGTAAAAGTTGTTACATTGTTGTATCCAGATGCTCGTGCGGTTGGCGATTCGATTCAACGTCTTTTCAAAAACCGTGTTGTTTGGACTCCGCCCGACGAATATTACAACGATCCCATCGAAGATATGGAACGGGCGTTGGAACGTATGGAAAGTTTGAGCGACCGCGTGCAATCAATGCAACAAAATACCAATCGTTCCACCAGTTCGTCCAGCGGAACAGGTTACGGCACAAATCGTATCCGATCTTCACGAAGCAATCGGCAACAATCCCGTCAAAATCTTGATCCATTGAGTGCGAATAGAATTGTCGAAGATATTGTACCGGAAATTGAATCGGAGAAACTCATCGCACAATTGACAAGCGATGAGGAAATGAAAATCGGTGAACCTGGAATTATTTATCTTTCGGCATTTCGTGGAACGAATGATTTAATGATTCGTTCTTCTGATCCGGAAGCGGTTGAGGAAATAGCGAAACTGATTGCTCAATTGGATAAGCCGCAACCGCAAGTTCTTCTGGAAGTGAAAGTGCTTGATCTTCGGTTGTCGGATGATGAATCGTTTGGTTTGGATTGGCTTTTCAAGGGTGGACAAGTTTCGGGCGGACGTTCTTCCGGTATTTTGGAAGACAGTTACGGTTCGTCGTTTACGGAAATTTTGGAACCTGGTGCAGGGCTTATTCCAAGGGGAGCGGGACTTGATCCAAAAGCAATTGTGTTACAAACAGTTTCCGATAATATTCTTGCACGAATACAGGCGATGCAAGACAGTGGACGGGTGGTGAGTTTGGCAACACCGAATCTCTGTGTCGCCGACAACGAAGCCTCACGAATTTTTATCGGAAAAGAAACAACAATTTTAACGGCGGTTTCAGTCAGTAAAAGTACAACAACTGGAAATAATCCGGTGGTGGATACATCGTATGATCCTGAAGCGGAACGAATGAATATTGGAACAACTCTTTTGATTACACCTCGAATTCACGCTGATCGGTCAACAACAATCCGAATTGTTCAGGAAGATTCCCAAGTGGGGGAGACACAAGAAATTATTTTTGGTACGGATAATTCCGGTTCAACACTTGGCGGACGGAATATGAGTTTTTTCTCGAAAGATATTGAAACACGTACCGTAACAACAACTGTTGTTGCTACCGATGGACAAGTGAGTGCTATTGGCGGTTTAATCCGTGAGGAAGTGAAACAGCGTGATGTTGGTGTGCCGGGGTTAATGAAAATTCCTTATGTCGGCATGGCGTTCAAAACAACATTCAAAAACCGAGAACGACATGAATTGCTCATTCTCGTACGTCCTTTTGTGTTACTGGCTCCAGGCGAAGGTGGACAAACCACGCAACAGTTTCTCCAACGTCTCAGCGAACATCCCAGTGCCCATGGAATTATTCCACCGTTACGAATTGGAGAAGGAAGTTTCAATATTGTTAATGAACGAATTTACGATGTTCCCAAAGAAGCGTTTCAATCCATAAAACACCAAGCCGTTCCCTGGTCAACCACTTCGACAGGATCAACAAAATAAATCCCCAAAATAAAACCTCATTATATT
>JAIRTV010000598.1 GCA_031254675.1 Planctomycetaceae bacterium
AAAGCACGGCAAGCCGGAGTTCTTGGAGCAGAATGGGATGTTACACTTTCGCATCGCCCTTTAACGCCGGACTGTACACGAGAAGAACTTGTTCAATATTTGTATCAAGGAGTTCTCAAAGAGTGTTGTGTTTGTGCTGAAAAATACGAATATATTGTTCCGCAAAAATTATCCCGTTAATGGGAAACGCAGATTTTTTGAATATTATTCTGAATTGGTTTGTTTTTGTTGTGCTTCGAGTATTTTTTCGGCGGTTGCTTGCTGTTGCATTTGCAGAATGAGGCGTTGGACTTCGGCTTTTCGTAACGCATCCAGCCGAATCAATTCTTCACGATCCGCAATTTCCTGCTCAATCTTTTGTCTTGCCTTTTCCGCAGCAAGACGTTCAATTTCGCGACGGCGTTTTTCTTCACGCCGTTTCAGAATCGAACGCGGTAACAACACCTTAGACGGTTTCAACGGATCATCCACCGCCGGAAGTATTCGTACAGGAATATCGAGTTTTTGAAACATTCGGCAAACATGTTCATGACACGTAAAAAGAAATATCTGCCGACCTGATTTTGCAAATTCCAGTAACACCTTCGCTGCCGCAAACGCACGTCGTGAATCAAAATTGACCAGCACATCATCCAGAATCAACGGCAAAATCGAACCGTGTTGCGCAAATGCCGACGCAAGCGCAAGACGAAGCGCAATAAATAATTGTTCCCGTGTTCCGCGCGAAAGCCACACCACATCAAACGTATGACCTTCCGCATCGTCCACCATAAGTGTTTCTTCACCAAGCGGCGTCCATATTCGATGATACTTTCCGTCCGTTAATCGTTTCAGAAGCTCCGACGCCTCCGCCAATGTTCGCGGTTGGCGTTCCCGCTCATACGTTGCGCGAATCTCGTCAAGCATTCGCGCACAAACCGCATACGTTTGCCAATCCAAAATAGCACAACGAATTTTTTCATCAAGAATTGCCAATTCGCGTTGTTTTTTGATTGTCGTTTGGTCGTCCGCAATCCGTTTGAGTTGTTCACCAAGTTGCCCGCGTTGCTCCAATTCATCATGCAATTTCGCGGAAGTTGTTTCGATTCGTTTGATCACTTCTTTTAGCAATTCATCCAAATCGGGCAATTTTTCTAATTGTTCCAGTTGTTCGTTAATTGTTTCGTTTTGATATTCAAAAGATTCGTTGGCGAATTGTTGTTGCCGGAGCAATTCTTCTTCCGCTTGTTGTTCGAGAAGTTTTCGTGCAATACGCGGTTCTAAAAGATCGTTGATAACTGATTCGGCACAAAAATTACCGATTGCCGCATCCAGTTCACGCTGAATGCCTTGCTCCTGTTGCAATAATCGCCGATGCTTTTGATGACGGCGATGCAATTCTCGTAACTCTTCCGGCGTTTTAACACCGAATTGCCGAAGTAATTCTGTTTCCGCCTGTTTTGTTTTACGGAGATCGGCAACCGCTTTTCTCCGTGTTTTGCGAACTTGTCGCATCGTTTCTTTCAGTTGATTGCGAACCTGTCGAGCAGCATCATTGGTTTCTAATTTTTTCCGAATTTCGTTCAAAATATCGACATAACTCATTCCGTCTGGAAACGAAAGTCCCGACTCAACAATCATTCGATCAATCCGATCCGTAATGAAACGCATATCTCGAATCCGTTGATTCATCGTTTCGTAACGATTATCGAGTTCCTTTTTCAGATCGCCGACAACATCGCAATGTTCGATCAAATCGCGAATTCGCGCCGGTGTCCAGTCGTCCGGCAAACCGGTTAAACGAAGCCAATCGTTCCAACGTTTTGTTGCCGTTCCATGTTCTTCTTTGCAACGTTCCAAGCGAATTTCGATTTGCTTGAGTTGTTGATTGACTTCACGGCGTTGCGTCTCAACCGGAACCAATTTTTCGAGTTGAGATAATTCTTGTTGTGCTTCCTGACATCGGATTTCTAGGGCGGAAGCGTTGACCGGAAGTTTCGTGTCAATCGCAGCGGCTTCTTGTTTGGCGTGTTCGATTTGCGTTAGGAGCATTCCGAGTTGACGCTGATTTTGTTCCAATTTTTTAGCGTTGTTTTTTTCAGAAACAATTTTGAACGCAAAAGAACCGCCAACAGCAAACATGCCTAAAATGGTCAAAAACGGCGGCATTTCTCCGTCGAATATTTTTGTTCCAATTGTCTCGAAGATCGCCAGTCCAACCGGAACCGCTCCAAGAACACCAACAATTCCAAGCAACACAATCGCCCAAGTCGGCAACGCCTGATGTTGTATCAAAAACGCATTGATACGCCGCAACTCTTTCTGATGCGACATCATTTCCGCAAGCCGTTGACCAATACTTTGACGACGTTTGAGAAGAGTTAATGTTTCGCTGGCTCTTTCGACGGCTTCCGGCAATTCTTTAACTTCTCGTCGTGCAAGTTCCGTTTTAATTTTTTCGTTAAGCACTTTTGCACGCCCTACAAGTTCCGTGTATTGTTCCTTAGCACGAAACAAACGCCGTCTTGCCCGATTTACCGCTTTGGCAGGAATTCTGTAACCATCAAGCAACACCGCATCAACCGAATCACCAGTATTCGGACGATAACCTTTTGCCGTAACCGGAATTGTTGACGATGTGGTCGGAACCGAAATAACCGCTCCCGTCGCATTAAACGAAGCATGTTCCGATGTTGTCCAGTTTTCCGTTGCGTTATTTTCTGATTTCGTTGCGTTGTGTTGCAGAGGAATCGGCAATGAACGACGTCCACGTTTGATTTGCGTTTCTTCGTCAAGAATACGCGATTCGAGTGCGGCAATTTCGTTTTCTAAATTTGTGATTTGCGTATCAATTTCAACGATTCTTTTTTCTTCTTCGAGCAAAATTTCAAGTCTTGGAGCAAGTTTTTCAAGCGTTTCATTAATTGGTTGACTGTCAAACACGTCCTGCGTTTTTTGATATTCTTCTTTCAATTTGTTGTAATTCAAATGATGTTGTTCGAATTGTTTACCGATTTCGTCAAGTTGAATCATCATCTGATCCGTCACAACAATCACTGTTCCCATTGCGTTAATTTCGTCGCGAATTTTATTACGACGTATCCAAACCGGTTCGGTTTGTTTCGCAATTTCGTACAATCGTTTTTCGCGTTGCAATTTCGTAATATCTTCTTCGAGATTGACAACCGTTCTGTCCACCGTTCGTTGTTCATTCCGTATCCGCACATAATCACGAACAAGAAGTTCCGTCTCCGCAATTTCAGCAACAATTTTTTCGCGTTGCCGCAATAGTTGCGTTAATTGGTCGGTTCCTTTGTGATCGCGGTTTTGAATACTGTTATTCAAAATCCGGTTTCGCCGTGCCGTAAGTTCCTTGATTGCGTCAACAATCGACACGCGATCCATTCCAACACTAAGCCGAAAAAGCATTTCGGCGGCTTCCGTATCGTTGAGCGAACCAAGTTTTTGCAACTCATCAAGCCCAATAGCGAAAACATTATTGAATGTCGGTTCGTCAACACCGGAAACCAAAACACGCAATAATTGTGTTCCTTGTTTGTTCCCGTCGGAAGTTTGAATATCAATTTTTTCTTCATTTCCTGCGGATTGGTTGGGATAAAACATTCGCCGTAACTGAAAATGACCACTCGGTGATTCGATTTGCAAGACACCGCCGGAAATAACATACAACGATTTTCCTTCGTGATCGGTTTCGGCATTCCAAGCGGTATTGATGTTGCTGGGTTTTCTCGCGTAACGCCGCCGTTCATTGCCGAAACCATAGAGTTCGGCTCGGACAAATTCCATCAATGTTGATTTTCCTGCTTCGTTGGCGCCGTAAAAAACATTGATTCCACCCGACAACTTGGGAACCGTCAAACCCGACCAAAGACCAAACCGTTCAATTTCAAAAGAGGTAATTTTCATGGGAATACCACGTTATCGTGAAAGAAATAACTCTATGCGTATCTTGGATTTCTGAAATAGTTCCCGAATATAAATAGAGCATAAAATAACAACATCACTGCGCAAAACACCTAATCCTTATTCTTAGATTAAAATTGCCAAATTACGCAATTGTCATATTATACCAACGTCTGCAACCAATTCAAGATGAGAAACAGTTCTGTTATTGATTGATTATTTGGGTATTTGAATTCAGAAAAATCTTTATCAGGAGTATTACCACATCCAAAAAGCGAAAACTTTTGATCGAAATGTTGCTGATTTTGTTGGCTTGAATTAACACTCCAACCGTTCAACGCCGGATAATTTTTCGGTTATTTTTCGGTTACCCGTAACATTTGCCCGACAACAACCATCAAAGTATTGTTAAGTTGATCGTGTAAGAGTTACCGATCTCACGATATTTGTTCCAGTTGAACCTCAAAACAATAGGAGTTGCTATGAGAAAACGATTGTTTGTTTCTGCGTGGTCATTGATGGTTTTGTTGACTGTTTATGTTACCACTGTTGTTGGTGTTGTTGGTGTTGGCGCTGAACCGACCATTATCACGTACCAAAGCAATGTCAAAGCCTTAACCTCGTCTGATTTTGTCAAACGGTTGACTGCTCTGCCCGAATGGGAACCGTTTTTCGATCTCTTTACCCAAACTTGTGACAAAAGGATTGACAAAGAGTTGTCACGCGAAAATCTCCAGCGGAAATTGCCCGAACCAATTGTCAACGATTTGCGGTTTTTTCTTGAATCGGGAATCTCCACCAAAAACGGAATCGAAACCGTTTTCCAACATCTCGAAGCCGTCATCGGCGAACTACAAGCCGATTTCGATCATGAGGAAATTGACGAAAACCTGCAAGATATTACCGATTTGTTGCAAGGACGGAAAAAAGATTTGGATCTTGAATTTGATGGATTGTTGGCGTTTATTGTTGATGTGAATCCGCGATCTTTTCTGACGTTTTTGAAATATTTTCGGGAGAGGACAGATTATCGATTCCTTCGCAATGAACCAAACGGAGATTTTGTTCTCAAATTTGATTTTGAGTATCGTGATCGCGATATTGAATTTTGTTGTGCCGGCGTGAAGTTGGCGAATGGGCGTTATGTTTTTCTTTTTTCGGACGATGATTCGATTGAGCAATATTGTAGGGCATTCCGAACCGGTCGTTATGCTCAATTGGATACAGCAGAACCCAAAAAAGAAATTGTTCTTGAAGAGACTTGTTTTCGTTTCTTAGACCGGCAACTCAAAAAGCTCAAACGTGATTTTAACGGTGAAGTTGTTATTGAGAACTTTATTGATCGGCAACAGGAGCCGGTCAAACTGAACTCGAATGGATTGGAGTTTTTTGGTAAAATCAAGAAAGCGACGATGACTCTTCACGAAGTGAACGGCGTTTCGCAACTCCATGTGAAGGCGATTATGCGAACAGCGGAAGATGCTCGTTTTGTTCGTGATTTATTGATGGGGTTATTGGCGTTTGCTCAGTTGAATGTTGCGAATAATGCACCGGAGCGTGGATTGTTGCAAGCGGTTCAGATTGATGCTTCCGGTGCTGATGTTTTGGTAACGGTCAAATTGGATAATCCGGAACTTTGGAAACTGATTGCCAAAGGACTTCAGCAGGCAACCGAAAAACTTAAAAACCGTCAATGAATCCATTGAAAACCAATGTCTCACCTTTATTCGATACGTGTACGGATGCCGACTTGGTGAATCGGGTTCGGTCAGGTGAAACGAAAGCGTTTGACGAAATCGATCATCGTTATCGTGAAACGCTTTATCGTTTTTTGCTGCGTTTTACGTTTGGTTCGGAGCTTGCCGAAGAATTAGCACAACGAACCTTAATCCGCGCATTCGAAATGATCAAACAACTACAATCAGGTGAAAAACTTGCCGGTTGGCTTCATCGTATTGCGTTTCGCATGGCGGTTGCGGAAAGGCGCGGGCGGAAAACAGCTCCTCTCGAATCGCTCGGCGAACCGGCAATCGTGTTGCCAAACCGGTTCGAAGTCGAAGAAGAAAAAAAGAACCTCTGGAACCTCGCCCAAAAATACCTTTCACCAGACGAATTTACCATTCTTGTGCTTCGTTACCGCAATGATTTACCGTTAGCGCAAATTGCCGAAAAAACCGGAAAAAAGGAAGGAGCGGTGCGTGTGCAACTTCACCGCGCCCGAAAAAAATTACAACCTTTTCTTTAACTTCTCCCCAATACAAGGTGTTTTACTTTCATATTTATTTTGATGATGATTTTATTGGAACACGGAAAACACGGAACTTTTTCATTTTTTCCGTGTCCTCCGTGTCTTCGGTGTTCAATTGATTCGTGGAGACAAAGAACCGTTAAACAAACAAGGATTGGTACGCATCGAAGGGCAATTGGTACCCACCAAAAGACAATTGGTACTTACCAAAAGGCAATTGGTACTTACCAAAAAGCAATTGGTACTTACCAAAAGGCAATTGGTACTTACCAAAAAGCAATTGGTACTTACCAAAAAGCAATTGGTACTTACCAAAA
>JAIRTV010000599.1 GCA_031254675.1 Planctomycetaceae bacterium
AAGAGTTTGGTTGGACTTTTGGCAATGTTTCTGGCGAAAAATCAAATGTTAAAATGGGGAAAGCAGGGGGGGGGGGATAGATGGAGTGGAGAGTGGTCGATTTTTCGACGTTTTTCGACAAAATTCTCAACTCTTTCACATTCTTTACGATTCGGCTTTACGTTGGTCGAACTTCTTGTCGTAATTGCGATTATTGGCACGTTAATCGCTCTTCTGTTACCAGCTGTTCAAGCCGCGCGTGAAGCTGCAAGACGAATGTCTTGTTCGAATCACATGAAACAAATCGGGATCGGGGTTCATAACTTTCACGATAACCGTAATGGTTTACCTCCTATCCATATTTTCCCGTATAAACCGACAATCTTCTGTTTGTTGTTTCCTTATCTGGAACAACAAGTAATGTACGACATGCTCATGAATGAATGTCCGGCTTGGTTCTATCCGTCGCCGAATCTGTCAACAAGTTATCAATATGCCGATCTTTGGTTTTTGTCGCTTGATACAGAAACAAAATCTCAACTCGGTGCGGTTCCTTGGATGAAATGTCCTTCGCGACGTTCCGGTGTTTCTTACATTACTTCTGATACTACCAACCCGGGAAGTGGTCCGCAAGGTGATTATGCAGCAGTTTGTTCGAAATTAGAAGAATTTCGGTGGCGTATGTTCATGCAACCTGTAACCGCATCACAAGACGCTCAACCAGTTACACGTTTTAATCAAGATGCTTTCAGCAGTCCGTTTCGGGTTCCATTACTTACGACTTCTTCGCCACTAACCGCTAATGGTTCTGACCGATGGGGCGATTTGTTAAAAATCACCAGTTGGGAACCTCGCGATACAATGTCCCGTTGGCAAGATGGCGCAAGTAATCAATTAATCTTTGGCGAAAAATTCATTCCGAATTGGTCATTGGTAACCGGTACTAGTCCGGGAACCACCACTCAACGCCTTTGGGATGGAAGTTATTTTTACGGCGATGAAGATCGATGTTGGAGTTTTGCCCGAATCATTCATCTTGATTGGGTTGGTAATGAACCAGGAAGAATCATTCCAAAGTCTCCAGACGATCCCTATTTTGTTAATAATACGCCCCCCGACAATTATTGGGGAAGAGGAAGTTTTGGAAGTCATCATCCTGGAGTTGTTCAGTTCACATTGGGTGATGGCGCTGTACGTATTTTACCAATAACGATATCACCGGATATTTTATACGCTTTGGGAGCTGTCAACGACGGTACTCCCGTTTCTATTCCATAAACTCAAATAATTAAATTTTATGAAAATTCAAATCTATTTTTGCTTGTTGATGATTTGTGTGATTTCCCTTTTAGGGTGTCAAAAACGAGTTTACATTTATGGTAAAGTTACATATCCCGATGGCACTTTGCTCAAAAAAGGAACTGTTTGTTTCCAAAGTGAACAATTACTAGCTCAAGGAGATATTCAAGCCAATGGAAATTATCGACTTGGGATGAATAAATCCGGTGATGGTGTTGTGCCTGGAAGTTACACCATTTATGTTTCGGGTGCACTCGATATCGAAGAGGTACCGCTACGTCAAAGTGAACGTGATCCAATTGTGGATCCGAAGAAAACTCCTTTAATCCATCCGAAATTTATGTCACCACAAACTTCCGGTTTAAATTGTAACGTTGAAAAAGGGATGAAATTACCTTACAATATTACTGTTGAATATCCGTAATGAATAATATCAACAAAGGTTATATTAAATAATTATTATTGATGTATCATTTTGTTGACGTTTTTTGTTTTGTTTGTTTCGTTTTCACATTGTTACCACTATTAGGAGTATTTACAATGAAAAGAATTTTTGTTCTTATGTTGGTGTTGTTTCTGTTTTTTCCACTTTTAGTTTCGGCTCAACAAAATCCCGATATCAATGTTTGGGTTAAGGAGTACGAAGGGCGTATCAAAAATGTTACGGAGTCACGACAGAAACAGAAACCAAACTTCCAAACTGATCTTCAGTTTTCAAAACCGGATTATGTTGTTTTCGTACCGGAAGTCGAGCCTGAAAAACTCGCCGATATGTACAATGATCATTTTCAAGTCTTCGATAAACCAAACGGAAAACTCTTTGCTGTTTGGTGTCAAGCTTCTGTCGAAAGTGCACCCGATCAGCATGTTGTTTTTTCACGCAGTACCGACAAAGGTAAAACATGGGAAAAACCGCGTATTTTGGCTGGAAACAAAACAATTGCTGAAGGAATCGCAAACAAAGGGGCTATTGCCAGTTGGGCGTTTCCGATGGTCAGCAAGTCGGGACGAATTTATGTACTGTATAATCAATTCATTCCCGATAAAGTTTCTACATACCGATCAAGCACAGGCATTATGATAGGAATTTACAGCGATGATGATGGCGAAACATGGACGACACCAGAGGAAATCACAATACCGCGCACTTCAAATGACGGTACCGATACAACAATTCCACCAGAATGGATCGTTTGGCAAAAACCAACTCGTATCGGCAAAAACGGTAATTATCTCGTTGGTGTGAGCCGTTATGTTC
>JAIRTV010000619.1 GCA_031254675.1 Planctomycetaceae bacterium
TACGAACCGCCATAATATAGCATAGTTTAAGAAATAGTGATAGACATCGTGCTTGCCTCTTGTAGTTAATAGTGAATAGTTGAAATGCCGCAAGCGGAATTATTACCAAAATGGCAATAATTCCGCTTGCGAACTATTCACTATTAACTATCAACTATTAACTACAAGGTGGGCAACCTTCCTTTTCAGGTGGGCAACCTTTCGCCGAAAGGTTGCGTCGGCGATAGCCGACGCGACCTTTCGGCGAAAGGTCGCCCACCTTTGTTTCGGCGAAACATCACCGCTTGCGGCATTTCAACTATTCACTATTCACTCATAACTATTAACTGAAAGGTTGACTCCTGTCTTAGAGAAGGGGTAGAGAAAAGTCTATTCCGTGTTCAAATCAAGATCATTTGCTTGCGTTCAACACCACAAGCCCTACTTCCCACATTCACGAATTTTTCGAGTCGAAAAATCGACCAAGAACACCAAACAGAATTGCCGGCAACACGATAATATCGCCAATCAAAGATACAATCAGAAGCAAACACAGTAAACCCGCAAAACGTGCAACCGGCACAAAATCACTCAAACCAAATAGAAGCATGCCAAAACCACAAATAATTGTCGTTTGTAACAATGCGGTTGCGCATCGTTGGTAAGCAAACAGAACCGCTTGGCGTCGTTCCAGTCCTTGCCTCAACCCAATATTGAACCATGTCAGAAAATGCAATGTACCGTCCACAGAAATTCCCATCGCCACACTTGCCGTCATCATTGAACCCATGTCAATCGGAATATTCAGCAACCCCAACAAACCAAACACAACCACACACGGAAAAATATTCGGAATCATCGCCAGCAACCCTCGCACAATACCACGAAGCATAATAATCATTGTCAACGCAATCAGTCCAAACGCCGTAATAAAACTGTCAATCAAATCATGAAGAAGTTGTTCTTGAGCGCGATGAACTAAAGGGATTCCACCCGTAACATCAAATTGGATGCCAACAATATTCGAAAAAGTTTCCCACGACCGAGCAAACTCCAACCGTTGCCGAATTTCAGAAATCAACTCCGCATAATCAATTTGAGCTTGCGACGAAACCCGAAGACTCAATCGCCAATAAACTCCAGGAACAGAATCATTGTGTTGAGTGGTTCGGTCAAAAAAATGGATTTCACGCAATCGATCTTGATGACGGTTCAATATTCCGGTCATTGCGGCACGTCGCGCCGATTCAACCATGCGACGCCCCGTTCGCGAAGGAAGTTCCGGAAGAAAATTCAACACCGAAATCACCGTGTCAACTCCTTCCGTTTCTCGCAACGTCGCCCGTAATGATTCCAATAAATACAATTGATCAAGCAATGTTACCGAATCATTGTTCGCATCAGGAATATGTACAACAACTTCTATTGGAATCAGACCGCCGATTTTGTTTTCGAGTTCGTCGTAATCCCGAATCACTTTCGCCGAATGAGGAAGCAATCCATGAAATGTTACAGTTGTTCGCAAATTTTTCACGCCAAACGCAAGAACAAACATAAGAACAAATGCCACAACCGTCACCACAATGCGGAATCGAAAAATCAATTGCCCCAAATATTCCCAACGATGTTTTCCCAATGTTTTGGAAACATTATTTTCTGTATTGTTTTCCGGCTTGCCGGTTCGGTACCAGCGGCGAATCGGATATTGCTGGAGAATACTCATGACGAAAAGGAACAGCCAAAGAGTTCCCAGAGCCAGGGCAAGCGAAGCGTAAATACCGAATGTTCGAATCGGAACCATTTTGCTTACCGTAAGCGATCCCATTCCCAAAATTGTTGTTACGACCGCAAGCGTACACGGCAACACCGCTTTTTGCACCGTCAACCAAGGAACATTTCGCTCTTCTCCCAACGGAACTTCTTGCAGGGTTTCGCGATAATAGTTGATGAGATGCACGCCGCCGGAAATGGTCAGAACATAAATAAGTGAAGAAATCAGCATGGAAATCGAATCAACATGAGCCCCACACCAATAAAGAAGCGCCCCACTCAATTCCTCATTCATCTGCGCAACAATAAAAACAATCAATGCCGCTCCAATATTGCGCAAACAACAGAAAAGCAAAATCAAACAGAACAAGAGAAAAAATGGTAACAACTTTTTTTGGGCTTCTTCCGAAATACGATCAATTGCCACACTGTCAATACTCGGACCGGCAACATAAATCGCTGAACGCGGTAAACCGGTAATCTTTTCAACTGTGGCAAAAACTGTTTCAATGGCGGCGGCGCGATTGCCGGCTCCTGTTGGCGAAATCAACGCAACCAAACAGGCATCTCTTCCATTGCGTCCAATCAACCAACCTCGAAGACGTGATCGAATTTCTTTCGGTTGTAATTCTGATTCCAGCGATTCGTTTAATAGTTCCCGAAACAGCGAACGTGTTGTCAAAACTCGTTCGAAATAGGCGGGACTGGGAGAATCAATGGAATTTGGGTTTTCAAAAGGTGTGAGCAACTGCGCCGCAACCACATCCAAACGTTCGTCGTCCACATCGCATTCCGACCACGACACCATTAAGAGTTCGCCTTCCGAAAAATGCTGATAATAACGGTTGTAAAAAGTCTCAAGTTCTGCGGTTCCCTTCGGCAACCAATCAACCACCCGATTGCAAGCGTTTTTTCGTGCTTCCATTGACGACCAAACGTAAAACACAAAAAGGAACACACTGCTCCCAATCACAAGAAATCGCAAGGATCGGTTAAGAAATTCCCGTGACTTAAACGGTGAAGAAGACATTGTTTAATAATTTGTGATCGACAATTATGTAACGGGACGTGTTTTTAAATGGCGGGAGTTTTGGTAGGTGTCATGTTAAGATTGACAATCTTTCGCCGAAAGATTGCTCAACTCTTGCGGTATTGCTGTCAGCCGCTCTCTTAAAATATCAGCACTGGAAACACCAGCATGAAAACAAAAATCATAGCGTAAAATAGAAACATTTTCAAGAGATCAACACGATTTTAATTTGTTCGGTAAGAGATTGGAGGAGAGTTGGTGAGAGAGTTGGTGAGAGAGTCGGTGAGAGAGTCGAATGATAAAATGACCTTTTCTCTAACTTTTCGCGTGTTTCATTCTGTGCTTTTGGAAAACGTAGGCAATCTTTTGCTGAATACTTGGGGTAAATTGGCGATCGCTAACACAACTGTGTGGACGAAAATTCTACTGAATTACCAATTTTTTTTTTTTGAAAAGTCAAAAATCTCGCTTGACATTTTTCTTGATTCCGTATAAACTCTGAATCGTAGTTCAATCGTGTTGCGTTTATTTTGTCGTATTTCGACAAGTGTTTCACGACAAATTTTGTAAAACCTTAGAAAATAAGGAGAATAACGATGGAAAACTTTGTAAAAAGTGTGGTTGGCTTTTTTGCAATTTTTTTGGCGAAAAGTCAAATGTTAAAATGGACAAACTACGTAAATCAGGGGGGGGGGGGCTATATGGAGTGGAGAGTTGAGAACGGATAGTGGAAAGTGGTCGGTTTTTCGGCGTTTTTCCAAAAAATTCTCAACTCTTTCGCACTCTTTGCGATTCGGCTTTACGTTGGTTGAACTTCTTGTGGTTATTGCGATTATTGGCGTGTTAATCGCACTTCTGTTACCGGCGGTTCAAGCCGCGCGAGAAGCCGCAAGACGGATGCAGTGTAGTAACCATTTAAAACAACTAGGTATCGGTTTACACAATTATCATGATACTTATCAAGTTTTTCCAACATGCGCATGGTCGTATTCTGGTGAAACTTATAATACCACATATAGTGGTAGTCTTTCTGGTGCATTAAACGGTAACGGCTTACCATGGCATGTTTTTATCTTATCGTTTATTGAACAATCTTCGCTTTACAGCCAATTCAATTTCAGTGATGGTGACTATAACAAAAAATATTATATCGGAAGTGTTGAACGACGATGGCATCTCGATTTTGCGAAGAATAAGATTAGTACTTATTCATGTCCGTCAGCAGAATATACTCGAATGACACATGGAACCAGTGACACTGCTTACGATCCGAACACACAATATTATATTGCTCACTATTATGGAGTTAATGGTCCAATAGGAAGGTATAATGCACCAGAAGGATCGGGAACTCCTGGTGTTAATCGTTATCTCGAAGATCGTACGGTAACCAGTTTATTGGTCTCACCACAAGGAATTTTACGTTATCGTTTTTGTATGGCAATGGCGGATGTTACTGATGGAACATCGAATACTTTGATGGTTGGTGAAATTACCGGTAAAACATGTTCATTGCCTGGCGCTATTTCTGGTACAAATTATAATCGTTGTCTGGATGGTTCGGCATGGACACGAGGCAGAGGACTTGCTTCCGCTAAGGTCATTGTTTACGGTCTCAATGTGCTTGGCACTACCAATTACAATGAAATTCCTTTCAACAGTACTCATCCTGGTGGAGTACAATTCACGTGGGGTGATGGACATGTTTCACTGATTTCTGAAACAGTTGATTTGTTTCAAATACTCAAAAAACTTGCCGGCTGTAATGATGGGTTCATGGTTAATTATCCATAAAAATAATATAATAATACACAATGGAAACCATTTTTGTTTCGTAATATGATATTTTGTAATAAATCAAAAAATTTCACACTGAACAGAATGGTTGGTTGATTGTTTACTTTATATCTGATATAAACATAAAGTTTATTTTAATGACAACAATAATATTATCATGTCTAAAATACAAAAATCATTTTATTTTTTGGGATGTATTGTTACTTTTTTCTGTATAGTCATCGGTTGCAATTCTAGTAGTCTGAAACGATATCAGGTTTCGGGAACTGTAACGTTGGATGGACAACCTGTTGCCGAAGGTGAAATTCGTTTTTCACCAGATAACGCAAAAGGGAATACCGGACCACAAGGTTATGCCGCTATCGAAAACGGTAAATTTAAAACTCTCAAAGAAACCGGAGTTATTGTCGGTCCCATGTATGCCACGGTCACAGCAGTTGAGCCGATACAAGGTGAAGAAAAAAATGATGGTAGCAGTTCCAGAAAAATTATTTTTGAGAATTGGAACTATGCTTTCGAAATGCCTGCCAAACCGTATGTTCTCGATCTGAACATCACAAAGGAAGATTTGAAAGAATTAGAAAATTCTTATTAACTCACAATCGTGCCGAAATAACGGCTTATAATTTTGTAACTTTTTTCTATTTCAATGACTAAGAAACTATTTTACTTTTGGAGTTTGTTTATTGTGCTATCGTTTGTAACGGTATTTGCGGAGGACAAGCCGGATATGCCGTTGATTGACATTTCCGACGAGGTTGAGCGTCATGTGGTGATTGCTGCCGGCACGCCGGAGATTTATCAGGGGCATCCAACTTCGTTGCTCATGCCGGACGGTCAAACGATTTTCGTTGTTTGGAGTGTCAATCATGGAGGTCCCGC
>JAIRTV010000628.1 GCA_031254675.1 Planctomycetaceae bacterium
GATTTGTTGTGTTCCGTCTTGAAATATAGTTGTGCCGAGTAAACCGTTGCCGAGAAAAGCACCGTGATCAAATTTTTGCGGCAATTTTTCCCAAATCGGATCCTGCTTTGACAAAAACGCTTGCCAATCAATGTCGCTCTGTTGACCAGCGACTACAACCGATTCGTCGGCAAACACAATTTCAGCAATATTGAAATTAAGCGAACAAAATATGATGCTCGCCAATAAAATTGTTAAGTTTTTTTTCATAAAAAATGTTCCTTTCAAATTAAATTTTTGTAGAATAGTTAAAAGGTTAAATAAACGAACAAACAGTTAAACAAACAACTATTTGCCCTAACGTTGTAAATTTGAAATCATTTTTATTATTTGTACTATGTAATTTAAGTTCGTTGATTTGCATGTCTTTTTGGTAGGTATGTTTTTTGTTTTTTCATGGCAGAATAGCGTATTCTTGTCGTAAAGAACGTTTTTCGATGTTCTAACCTGGACAAGTGCGTGTTGCATGACGCCGCAGTTGCTCAACAATAATCAGCCATTCCGATTCACCGCGACCATGTTTACCACGTTCCGTCTTCGCCAAAACATGAAATACCGCCAATTTCATAACAAGTGGATATTTCTCGCCATCACGAACATTGGTGTCTGACGGAACAGCAAAACAATATTGCTCCAAATAATGCACAAGACGCGATGTTACTCCACAAATATCGGTTTGATTCAGTTTCGTATTTTGCTCAATTTCACGTTGACGTATTTCAAAACATCAACCCATAAGCACCTCCATGCCACAAAAAATGTATTGTAGCTATTTCTAATAAAAAAATTAAAGAGCAATTCAATAAAATTAATTTACACAGTACAGGTATAAGTGGCACATAATATCTTGGGACTCCTTCCTGATATGAGCAACACAAAACTGAAGTAGAACCGATCCGATGGTTCTCAAAAAGTGTCCGTTCAGTGACGGCATAGAAATTCTTTGGTGTTGAACAACGTCCAAATCAAATCTTGATAAACAACAGTATCATTTTTTTTGATTTGACTGAATAACTTTTGTCCGAAAAGTGCTTTTGCCATGTCAATTTCATGGTCAGTCGGATAACGAGTTAAAATAGTCAACCAAAGATAATGGAGCATAAGAATTTGTCGTTCCTCTCGCGTTTTTCCAGTATTGGATGCGGCATTGGCAGCGTTGCGCAAACGCCAACTGTTTTCGATCCATTGCATCATTTCCGAAGAATTGACTAAGAACATTCGTTGCGCAACCGTGGCGTTCAAATTGCGGTCGGATTCAATTCCGCTGTCCCGTGTCGGACGACCAAATGTTTCCAAAAACGGACTCGTAACACTACCATCCGCAATCGTGATCGTTCGACGCCAATCAGGAATGTACATAAACGGCTCCGGAACATCACTAGCGTATTGAATATTCACACCAAGAATTTGCCGAAACATATCTTGTAACACTTCCGCCCCAACCTGACGCGACGGATAAAACGCAAAAAGCGATTCCGCCTCCAAATGGGTACTACGCGGAATTGACGATAATTGATAGGTTCGGCTGTTCAGAATTAACCGTAACAATTGCCGGAAATCGTAGTTCGATTGAACCAGCTCCGACACCAACAAATCAAGCAACTCCGAATTTGACGGCAAATTATCATCACGAAAATCATCCGGCTCATGAACAATACCACGACCAAACACCCAAAACCAAACACGATTAACAAGATTCTTGGTAAACCAAGGATTTTGCGGCGTCACAAGCCAATCCGTAAATAATGTACGCGGATCTTGGTTTTCCGCAACACGAACTCTTTGTCCATCCGGAAAAACCACTTCCGCTGTTTCCAACGGTTTATCATTCCAATAAACAATTTCTTCTTTCCATTCGGCAGTGTCTTTGTAAGCAACTCGAGAAAAGAAAACAGACATTTGATCTTGTTTTTCCTTTTGCCAATGTTCCAAACGAACACCAAGAAATGTCAATGCCACGGTTTCGGCAATTGAGTTTGGATCACGGTTTTGGACGGCACGGTAAAAATTGGCAGACGGGTTTCGAAAATTACTTCCTGTTCCAAGCAGAAGTTCACGAACAAAAATATTCATTGGTTTATTGGAACGGATTGAATCACGAATCCAACGATGATACACCATAGCACCATTAGGCCAAAGCCGAATTGGAAATTCCGCTTTCACACGCAACGTGTCTCCCCATTTCAACGCCCAATACTCAACAAACTCCGGTCGTTCCAACAAGGAATCAATCAAAATCGCACGTTTATTCGGTTGTTTCTTGTTCAGAAAATCGGTTGCCTCTTTGACGGTTGGCAATGTCCCAATCACATCAAGATAAACACGCCGAAGAAACACCGCATCACTACAAACCGCCGCCGGTATAATCTTTTTTCGTGCCAATATTTCAAACACCGGTTTGTCAATAATATTGGTCGGAATTTGTTCGCTTTCCGTAGCAGATAACTCAAACGGAGAACGCCATTCATTGGTTTTTGCCGGATCAACTCGAAGGTTCGCAACAAAAATCGGATCAGAAAAAAGTTCAAACGGCGAAAGTTCCTCACGAGACGGAACTTGTAAATTATTCATACGAATACGTTGAATTATTTCCTCTTTTTGTTGCGCCGTCAAAATTTTTTGAATTGCCGCAAAAGTTTCTTGTTGAACAGTTCGGATTTTTTGAAGAACATCACGGTTTTTCAAAGCTTCTTTATCTTCCGGTTTCGGAGGCGTACGGAATTGCACGATTTTTTGTTGCGCTTCGTCATAGACTTTGGCAATGTTTGTTTTTTGATCTTCCGTAAGCGCAACTCCTTCAAGAAATTCCAACCCCGATTTTAAAGGAGATATCGGTGACAATATTTCCTGTTTTTCTTCGGTTGTCTCGTCCGTTGTTTCTTCGGCAAAAAAACCACCGGAAAAAATAAACATTACAAAAATAACCGTCGCAACAAACCTCAAAAGAATACACGATTGCTTTGCCGTATTTTGCATAGGAATGGGAAAAATAAAAGATTTAATAAAATTTGCGGATACTCATTTTTTGTTCATTATTCCTCGTGTTCGAGTTGCAAGCGAAGCGTTGGAATAAAATGGAATCGTCGTCTTGACAAATTACTTGGGTTGGCTAAGCAGAATATTCCGATTTAACAATTGAATTTGTGTTTCGAGAGCTTTCACGGTTTCTTTGAGATCGGTAATTTCTTTTCGTAACGAATCAACTGTCTGTTTGAGTTCGGCTAATTCTTTGGACGGCTTCGGAACCCAAGGCGAATCCGACCACGCTTGATCTTGGTCAAAAGGTGTCGGCAACAAATGACCGGATTCAACAGCAGGAATATTCAACGAATTTCCAAAACCCGGAACCGATTGAAACGGAGATTGTAACGGCAATTGAGTTTCTTTCGATGTTGTCGATCCTGTTGCCGAATTTTCACGCCGCTGGATCAAAAGATTCGGATCGGACGACAACGGCGTTGTTGTTTCTGGAACAATATTTGTCGTTTTCGGAGTTAGAGTTCGTGTCTCGGTTGGCAATTCGGTTGACGGTTCTTGGTTTTCGATAGGAATCCCTTGCGCTTTGAGTTGCGTGTTAATTTCTTTCAATTGGTTGGTTAATTCTGCTTGCTGTTCTTGCAGGGACGCCGCTAATTGTTTGTCATTCGGATCGATAAATCCCAGTGTTCGCTGCGTCTGTTGAAGTTCAAAAGTCAACTGTTGACGCATGCGTAACAAAATCGCCGGATTCATTCGCGGCAATACCGGTTGAATCACCGGCGGTCGCGGCGGTTCGGACAGCGATTCGGCAAGCGATTCCGGTGCGGGCGGCGAAACCTCCTGCGCTGTCGCCAAAGTAATCAACGTTAAACATTGCAAAAAAAGAACCAAAAACAAAATTCGATAGAACATTCTCATTGTTACTAAAAAATTGAATAAAATGAGTTGAATAAAATGAATTGAAAAATGTTACTACACGCCGTTCGGTAGTTTCTCAATCATAATTTTCCTGTGGTTAATCTTTTCGCCGTCCACAATAAACCTGCCGTCACCAACCGCATGAAAAAAACGTTTCTCCCGACGCTTCTCGTCAACCCACGCAGCAATACCATCCAAAATAAAAATATTGTATTTTTGAATATGATCAACAACACGGCACTCGATATTCGCGTAACATTCTTTCACAAGCGGAGCGTTAACATGAACGGCATTCACTGGAGTCAGTTTGAACTTCTCAAACTTATTGACATTCGCCCCCGAACAAGAACCAATCCGAACAACCGTTCTCGCCAAATCAACCGTCGGTACAGCAATAACACACTCTTTCGTTTTGGTCAATGCCTTGTAAGAATAATTCCACGAACCAGTCATAAAAGCGAAACGAGAAGTAAAATCAAGAACCATCGTCCATGATAATGTCATCATATTTGTGTTGTTGCCATCGTTGGTTGTTACCAAAATAACAGGACCCGGCTCCAAAAGAGTAAAAGCCTTATTCAAAGGGAACTCTTTCATACATGCCTCCTTTTTGGGTAATAATCTTTTTGGCAATAATTTCTGTGTACAGGTGTTACAATTTTCGCGATAAAATTTCTTCAATCACAAAATTCCCGTAAATGCCGTAGAACAAATTTTTCGACCTTCACAATCGCCCCAAATTCACAACGAATAGAATTGTAACTCAAAAATTTCTCTGGTACAATAGGGCAATACTGGTGAAAATAGACATCACCCATTGGGAATTATCGAAAGTATTTTAAAGCAGTTTATCGAAAATTCTTCCGAATTGATTCACAAAAATAAACAGTTGCGTTTTGTGGTGCTGTAAAATATGGTGCTGTAAAATACAGTAACACAAAGAGTCTGTCGGTCATACCAACAAGCTCTTTGTGTTACGATTTTTTTTCTTTTTGTTTGCTTTACCTATTGTCAACCGTTCATTTGACAACCGCGCGATTAACCTTTTTCGTAAACCGTCGGTGAAGTCCAAGACCAGCAAGACCAAAACCGAAAATCAATAGAGTTGCCGGTTCGGGAGTTCCTGCAAGATCAGGTTTGGGAATTTCGAGAAAAGTATAATAATTTTCACGTTGAGAGGCAATATGGATTCCGTTGTAATGGTCTAACCCAAGTCCATCAAGACTAACCGCATATTCCAAATAACTGTTACCCTCGGAATAATTGAAACTGAACAGGAAATTACCATTTGCCGAAACTTCAAGAACACCGTCAGAATAGGTTGCCGTAAAATCCG
>JAIRTV010000058.1 GCA_031254675.1 Planctomycetaceae bacterium
ATGGGACATCTGTGGGAACGGGATAAAAATTGGACAATAAGACTTATCAGAGCAACTGTTGATCTGAAAAATCACGTTAGATATTTTCACAAATTAAGAAAAAAAGAACCATACTTGAACCTTGATCTTATTCCCGATTCGACGAGTGTTTTACTCAGTAAATTCAAGGCAAGGCAGTATGTTCATTTGGGCAAGCGTGGTCGGCAAAACTCCTCTAGTATTCATAAGATTGGTATGTTAAAATACTGTCAATACAAAACCATCCAACTATTAGAAAGATTATAGATGAACAAAAACAACAATAACGATAAAAAATTACAAGACATTTCGTTTCGAGATTTTCAAACGTTAATCCGTAACATGTATTATGAAAAAGACCACGAACGCGGCGCAACCGGAACATTTCTTTGGCTTATGGAAGAGGTGGGCGAATTGGCGTCGGCAGTGCGAAACGGAACAAAAGAAGAACTTCGCGGCGAATTCGCTGATGTCTTGGCGTGGCTGACCACGATTGCCAATGTTTTGGAGATTGACCTTACGGAATCCGTAATCGAAAAATATGGCTCCGGTTGTCCGTGTTGCAAAAAATATGTCTGCGAATGTTCTGACAGCAGAAAACCGTAACAATCCGATCATTCAACAAAAATTTGCAGCAAAAACACAATAATTGCAACTGTTATCGTTCGTATTCAAGCAGTCGCAAGCCAACATCATTAACCAATCGGCAACTACCAATACCCGTCCGCAAAATAAAACGAAGTTTGCCGAACTCGGTTTTTTGTCGTGCCGCATCAATTCATTGGACTTCTTCTCTAACTTTTCCTAAGACAGGAACATTTTACTTTGATACTTATTTTTGTGATGTTGCCTACGACTTGCAAAAGATTTGCCCCTTTTATTCGCTGAAATTGACAACCAGCCTACTTGAAAAATTAAACTCGATATGTAGAATAAAACCTCGTCAAGAAAGTAATCAGATACTCTTTTTGATTTTGTTCCGTTTTCCATCATTTCACTTTATTATTACATTACAACGATGTTTACTATTTCATTACCGAGTTGGATTGAAGCGTTAAAATATATTGATCTTGTAGCGGTCGGTATTTTTGTGCTGTTTGGCATTTTAGTTTACGCTATTCACAATTATATTCCCAAAATTGGAGCAGTTGCGTGGGTTACCGCCAAAGAAGCGTTGTTCCAACCGCTTTTTATTATATTGACACTTGTTGGTCTTTTTGCGTTGTTTATTTTCTTGCTTATTCCCTACAATACGTTGGGCGAAGACATCAAATTAGTCATTACGCAAGGATTAACTGTTGTCAAACTGATTGCGGCATTTTTAGCGGTTTGGACAGCCAGCACCACCATCTCCGAAGAAATTGACGGCAAAACCGCGCTCATGGCTCTCGCCAAACCATTAAACCGTCGGAATTTTATTATTGGTAAATATGTTGGTGTGATGATTGCCGTAACACTGATTTTTTTGATTCTCGGAACATTTTTTCTCAATACGGTTTCCTATAAAGTTGTTTACGATGCGCGAGAATCGTCGAAAGATGTTCCGACGGTGCTTGAATGTGCTCAGGCAATTTATGATATTTTGCCTGGTCTTGCCTTGGCGTATTTAGAAACTATTATTCTCGCGGCAATTGCTATTGCCATTTCAACACGATTACCGCTTCTGCCGAATCTAACAATTACATTACTTATTTATCTTCTCGGCAATATTGTTCCGGTCATTGTTCAATCGTCGGTCGGTCAACTTCAGATGGTGGTTTTTATTGCTAATTTTGTGAGTGCTTTTTTGCCGTGTCTTGACCATTTCAGCATGGAAACCGCCGTGGCAATGGGAAAAACCGTTTCGTGGTGGTACGTTCTTTGGGCAATTGGATATGCTGTCTTGTATTGTTCTGCTGCATTGGTTGTTTCGCTTCTGCTGTTTGAAGACCGCGATCTTGCTTAAAGAGAAATCAATTCCCAAACGAAAAGTATTCCCTTGCGCTTGAAAATTTGGTTGCTTCTGAAAATTCGGTTTTTCATTGGGGCGAGGTTAATACTGTCAAAGCAAACTCGAAATCATTACATTCATGGATCAAACATTTTTAGACAGAATTGCAATGAATGTTCGGGAAACGCGAGATCGGATTGATATTGCGGCGCGAAAGAGTGGTCGTTGTGGTTCGGAGGTGACACTTGTTGCGGTGAGCAAATACGCTGCAACCGGCGACGGAATGATTGAAGCTCTTGTGACTGCCGGTTGTGTTGATCTTGGCGAAGCAAGACCGCAATTACTTCAAGAAAAATCGGTATTTTATTCTTCTTATCCGATTCGTTGGCATTTGATTGGTTCGCTCCAACGCAATAAAATTCGTAAAATTCTTTCCGTAACAACGCTGATTCATTCGTTGGACTCAATTCGTTTAGCCGAAGCGATAAATCGGGTTGTGCAGGAACAACACGATACCGAAAATATTCCGACAGACGCGGAACCGATTCATTGTCTTCTTGAAGTTGCTATTTCCGGTGACGCGGGCAAACACGGTTTCGCAACGCATGAAATTCCTGAAACGTTGGAACAGTTGGGAGAGTTGAAACATATTGCGGTTGAAGGTTTGATGTGTATGTCCGGTTTGGAGTCGGATGAACTGGAAACACGGCACGAATTTGCTGCAGTTCGTCAACTTGCCGAATCGTTGCGGCAACACGGAACACCGCCAAATATTAAACTTGATGTTTTATCAATGGGTATGAGTGGAGATTTTGAAATTGCCGTCGAAGAAGGCGCAACCTTAGTGCGAATCGGTTCAAGACTTTATGCCTAAATAAGACAAAAACAGCAACCTTTTAGTTAATATACTCCGCACCGTCAATGAACGGACACTTTTCGAGAGCCTTTAGATAGTTTATACTTTAGTTAAATTGGTTCTACTTTAGTTTTGTGTTGCTCATATACAGAAAGGAGTCTCATGATGTTACGTGC
>JAIRTV010000081.1 GCA_031254675.1 Planctomycetaceae bacterium
TCCCTGAGCCGAACACTACCCATTTGGGCTTGAACACTACCCTTTTGGGTTTGAACACTACCCATTTGGGCTCGAACACTACCCATTTGGACTCGAACACTACCCATTTGAAAGGAAAATCTGCTAAAAGAGATCCAAATGGATGTATCATTCATAAAAGGCTGGGTTATCCCGTTGTTGACAAAATCGATAAAATTAATAAGGAATTGCGAGAAAAACTGGAGCAAATAGCTGCCGAAGCACGTGCCAGTGGTAAATTAAGCGTGAAAAAATTGGAAAAAACGCTGCAAGCACTGTGCGACGGACGTTATATTACCATATCTGCCCTTGCCAGTTTACTCGGACGAACAGAAAAAACTCTTCGCAACAGTTATCTATCCAGAATGGTCAAGGAAAATAAATTAAGTTTGGCTTTCCCAAAATCTCCGAGAGATACAAGACAAGCCTATATCGCTACTGCTTCATTACATAAGGAGAAGTAATGCCAAATTTCGACGAATCCGTCGTCGAACTGAGAAACGCATAAAAATAAATCACATTTGAATCTGCACTTCCCAATTTTATGCAGTCAGATTTAGTAGTCTTTGCAATACGTTAATTATTTTTTTTGGAGATGAACTACAAGTTCAAAGCGTCGTTAAATTCGTTCGCCAATTGAGTTAGAGAAAAGTTTTAATTTAAGCGGTTTGCCCATTTTTTCCAACGGGCAATTTTTTGTTTTGTGATGGAGGTTTCTTTGGAGTAAGATTGACCGAAATCAAGAATTTCAATCTCTTCGCCAACTAATTTGGGAAGTCCGGTTAATGCCGTTTGACGTACACTGCCGTTGCGATCATCAAGAAAATAAATCAGAATCGGTATAAAAATATGGTCGCCAAGTTCTGCCATTTTTTGAATAACCTCACTTTTGATTCGAGTATCAGACGAAAGAGCTAAACGTCGAAAAGTTTCTTCGCCGGAAGAATCGCCCAGCCGATGTAACGCCGCTGCTGTTTCCAGTTGAAGTCGGAGATCATCTTGCAGTAATTTTGTTTTCAGCCTCTCAATAATTTCCACACGTTCCTTTTCACAATCGTTATTGTCAGACCTTTCGAAAATAGCAAGAATTGCGTTAAGTGCGGTTTGGAATACATTGCGGTTCGGATCGTACAATAATTCAATCAATTGCGGTAAATCATGGCTGTTACCGGAATTCTGAAAAATTTCACACGCTAAACATCGAAGCTTCAAAGATTCAGATTGAAGCAATGTTGTTGCCAATTGTTTTGCTAATTCAGAATCGGTTTTGCTAATAATCTCAAGAAGTAAACCAAGAACAGAGGAATCAAGTTGACAACGGGCTTGATCTTCAATTCGCCGAAGAGTCAATTTGTCCATACTGCGAACAGAAAACCACCGAACAAGTTCTGATGCCGCTTTACTGTTCTCGCTGATGTCTTCAGATTTAAGTTGAACAATCCATTCAAAAACCGGAGTGGTTTCGGCTAAAACAGAATCAAGAGATTCAGGAATTTTACGTCGTTCAAATTCGTACAAATAATTTAACGCAGGTAATAACTGATCTCCAAAACTAACAAACATATTCCGAATTTCTTTACGTTCTTCCGGTGAACAATTTGCCGCTTGCCAGTCGTTGAGGCAGTACCGAATTTCGTCAAGAATCAAATCATTCGGCAGAATCTGTTGTGATCGGGAAAAATCGTTACTCTGCAAATTTTGGAAATGTAATTCGGTAGAACCAACCACTTCATGAAAACAATGAACCAACTGTTCATATTGTTCCGTCTGGTGTTTCGGCAAATCCAACGGATTCAGTCCTTTGACCGCAATTCCATGTTTGGCAAGAATTTCAAGTGCCTGCTGACGAGTTGAAACATGCTGACTTTTCGCCGCGTCTAATAAAAGTTGCCCACTTGCCTCAAGAGACCAATCCGCTAACGCATTTAATGTTGCTTGCCGAACTTTTTCGTAATAATCGTTGATCATTCGTTTCGCCAACGTAACAGTTTGCGGAGAACATCGATTCGCAAACGCCTTCACCGCCTCAAACCGAACATTAGAATCAGGATCATTCACCATCGGAAACACGTCTTCAAAACAACCCAACTTTCGGAGTGATTCCACCGCCTTCGCCCGATTTGTCGCAACAGAATCATGAAGCTTTTGTTGCAAAATCGGAATCGCTTCTTGACAACCCGCTTCCGCCAACGCTGTCATTGCGGCATGACGTACCATCGTTTCGCCATTCAAATCACGTTGGAGAAACACCCAAATTTCAGGCTCTTTCCAAAGTCCCAGTGTTCGAATCATTTCAGTACGAATAATCGGATTGGTTTCACGACGGACGTATTCGAGATAGGCTTCCGGTAACCGAAATTCCCAACCACCAAGCTCTTTTCCGTTTCTTTTTTTGGGAGGAGAATGTCGCCGCCAAAGTTTCGCTGTTTGACTGCGCATTTCAAAATCTCTTGCAGCAAAAGGTTCTAAGAAACACGGATGTTCCCAAGGTTCCAACCGTTCCGCCAACGCCGTGAGTAACTCCAACCACAAAACAGGAATCCCCGGTTCAATATTTCGGACAGAAAGACCGGTTTGTTCATTTTTTGTTTCAATTTCGCGTTCTTTAAATAGTTCCAACAAAGGAATCAAAACATCCGGCAATACGGTTTGCAAACGTCCTAATGTTTCAGCAGCAGCGCAACGTAATTCATTTTTCAACGATTTATTTTTGACAATTTCAATCAATTCCTTTTCTGCAACCGGATCACCGTCCCGACCCATTAAAATTACAGCGTTTGCACGTAGAACACGGTAAGCGGTTCCCTGATATTTTTTATCGTGCAAAAATATTTCAGGACTGCTACGAAGTTCAGAGGGAATACCAATCAATTGTTCCATTTCACGATGAAACCAACGCCATGTCGATGGTAAACCAGAAGAATAATCGTAATTAAATTTGTTCTGCTTTTGAATTTCCTTATTGGACATATTCAGCTGATTGATTTCTTGCTGCCGTTTTCGCTCTGCTGCATTTTGATTCGGAAACGGGTTTTGCATTCCATTTTCTTTCCAATAATCCAATACAATATTTTTCATCCAAATATCTTTGGCAAGAATCCGTTCCTGTTCCTCATCGCTGACCAATTCCACTTCCGACTCCGTTTCAGTAATCAATTCCGTTTCCGAATCTGTTTTCGTTTCATCAACAAGTTCCGTTTCATCAGTAAGTTCCGTTTCAAAAAATGGTTCTGTTTCCGTATCTGATTTTATTTCAGTAGAAGAATTCAATGATTGCGATTCCTGTTGCGAAGTCATTGGAGAAGACAAAACCGTTTGAGGAAAATCTTCGTCTGGATCGCATTGTGGTTCGTTGGAAATCGCTACCAAAAACGGATCCGTAAACGTTTCAGTTTTTCCTGTTATTTCTGCCGGAGGAGACAAAGATGTTGCTTCCTGTAGAGGTAAACGTTCCATCGGCACCGGCAAAGAACAACCGGCAAAAACAGACAATATCCCTATTATCAAAATAATAATTTTCTTCACGACATCCATTTCGTTGAATAATCCAGATTAAAAAATTTTATCGGAACACAAACGCTTCGCTTCATATTAAATTAAGCAACGCCAAATTTTGCAACAATGATTGTTTATCTTTCTTTACTTTGACGAGTTAATATCTATCTTTATGGATTCTCTATGGATAATGTTAATCTTAATGAAATAGCTTGTTTGTTGCAAGAGCTTTTTCCTGAACAACTCGCGGAGATTGCCCACCCAAGATGGATACCTTATTGTCGTGGCAATAAAATTTTTAGCGATATTTAATGGAGCGTTAATCACTCAATAGCGGGATGGTGTAAACCATGGGTTGTCCAGTGGGCTGAGTAGTACCGATTGATTTGGCGCGGACGGTCATTTCTGTGATGCCGTTTCGGATCAACTC
>JAIRTV010000136.1 GCA_031254675.1 Planctomycetaceae bacterium
TCGTGGGCTTCCTGCCAGAAATCCCGAATTTCATGTGACACGTTCGGGTTGTCAAGAAATTGAGAGTTGATAAAAGCATCAAGCATCTCAAAAGCTAACGTTTCCGGCACAATATCCTCACCAAGACAAAGACAATTTGCTCCATTAACAACACGACTCAGTGTTGCCGTTTTAACCGATTCACAGGCACAGCCTAACACCCCAGAGAATTTATTGACACTCATCGCCGCACCGGTTCCGCTACCGCAAATGTTAATCGCCAATTCTCCTTTGCCATTCTGCAACGCATAAGCAACCCGTTCTCCAATAGCAGTATATTTCACAAACCGATCTGTTTCATAACAGCCAACATCAATCACTTCATGCCCTTGACGTGTAAGATATTCTGAAACAGCACTCTTCAGTTTGAACCCTTTAACCGGCGCTCCAATAATAATTTTCATAACATGTTCTCCTAATTGATAACGTAATGTGACTGAAACGACATCGCCCTAAAAAAATCCTAAATTGGATAAACGAAAATTATACAATCTCATCGTTCGTCTGTGTCTTTTTTTCTAACCCCTAATACTTTTACATGCGGTAACAATATCCGCAACACCAAATCCATGTTTCTTAAACAGATATTCTTCTGTTGCGACTTCACCAAATTGGTCTGGTACGCCAAGACGTTTGATTTTGGTCGGGTAATATTCCGAAAGTGTTTCACAAACCGCACCGCCAAGTCCCCCAACAATATTCTGATTTTCAACCGTAACAACATGATTCGTTTTCCGTACGGAATGAATTAAATCTTCAATCGGAAACGGTTTGATACTGGGACAATGTAGTAATTCAACGGAAATGCCCTCATTGATAAGTTGCAACGCCGCTTTCTTTGCAAAATGCGTTGTGTAACCGGTTGCTACTAACGTAACATCATGACCTTCAATAATTGTTTGCGCTTTTTCGGGAATAAACTCATAGTTTTCATCAAAAACAGCGGAAACCTGACTGCGAATTAACTGCATATACATTCCACCAAAATGAGTTGCCATATAGCGAAGCATACTGCGCAACTCATAAGCATCACAAGGACTAAACACTTGCATGTTCGGCATGGCACGCATGATCGCCAAGTCTTGAAAACACATGTGCGTTCCGCCGTTAGGTCCCTGAGTAATACCAGGTGCCGTCCCAACAATTTTAACATTTGTATTAGCATAAGCCACACTTAGCGTAATCTGGTCGTACACTCGCCGCGAAGCAAAACAACTAAAAGAAGCAGCAAACGGAATCTTACCCTCACTGGCTAAGCCCGCCGCAACACCAATCATATTCGCCTCCGCAACACCAACATTGACAAAATTATCAGGATATTTCGAAAGCACCGTCGGGTTTGTCCCCGACGCTTTGCTCAAATCGGCTTCAACACAATAAATGTTAGAATCCTGTTCAATAAGTTCGTTCAAAACGTTTCCGTACACGAAACGCATTTCTTGTTCAGATAATGAGTGTGTCATCATTATTATTGTTTTTTAAAATTAAAATTGAATGTTTGTGGAAAAAGTAATTGTTTTTCAAATTTGGTTGGCAATTTCGGCAATATTTTAGTACGGTAACTCAAACGGTCCCCCATCAATTGCCGCAAGATATTGTTCATGCGTTTTTCGGTCAGGGACTTTAATATTGTGACTACCAACGGCATTTTCGACAATTTTACAACCCTTTGATTTAATCGTGTGTGCAATAATCATTGTCGGTTTTTTATTGCGATTTTGTTTTGCCTTTTCAAACGTACAATAAATTTCGTCCCAATCATGACCATTCATTTCCAGCACGTTCCAGTTAAACGCCTTCCATTTTTCAGCAAGCGGTTCCAAATTGAGGACTTCGGATGTGAAACCATCAATTTGCAATTTATTGTAATCGGTAATGACAATAAGATTGTCAAGATGATGATGAGGAGCGAACAAAGCGGCTTCCCAATTTTGACCTTCATTACTTTCGCCATCACCAATAACGCAAAAAACATGATGAAGTTTGCTGTCGCGTTTTGCCGCCAATGCCATTCCGCAAGCGGCAGAAAGTCCTTGTCCTAACGAACCCGTCGTCATATCAATTCCCGGTACAGTTCGTGCGTCCGCATGACTGGGTAATTTTGTCCCGTCTGCATTTAACGTTGCCAGCCAATTTTTCGGGAAAAAACCACGATACGCAAGAGTCGCATACAAAACCGGCGCCGCATGACCTTTGGAAAGAATAAATCGGTCTCGTTCTTCCCATTTCGGTTCGGCGGGGTTGATCTTGATCGAACGATAATACAATGTAACAAGAATCTCAACCAACGACAGTGCGCCGCCAATATGACCGGAACCACTTCGGCATATCATATCGGTAATCACGTACCGCAATTCAGAAGCAAATCGGTTATAAATACCGGCATCAAATATTTCCGGTACGATTTCTAATGTTGAAGTTGTCATGTTTTTTTATAGTGTTATTAAAGAATAAATTTTTAAAACTGAAAACAATAATATCAAACCGGACACAAACAATGTGGCATACACAATCAGGCGAAAATAGTATTCGTTAACCAAACGGTGTAAGTAATTACCGGTCAATATTCCCACTGCCAAAAACGGCAAGGTTGTCAAGAGAGTCCGACCCATTTCCGGCGTCCAACTCAGTTGATCAAACAACGTAAATTGAATAATCCAAACAGTATTCAGGGTAAACCAAAGCAAACACAAACTAACCCGAAATAACGATTTATCGGGCAATGCTTTCGATGCGTAAATAACAACAAAAGGACCGCCGGAAACAAACGCACCGTGAATCACGCCGCCCATAAACAATATCGTACGCATGAATGTATTTTTATTTGTGGTCGTTTGCAAGTTTGTTTGTGTTTCCAATATTGACAACTCCGGCAGAGATCGTTTGCGTGTTTTGAGTATCCCGTTGATTCCCACACCAATCATTAATAAGGACAATAATCCTTTTAATCCCTCTTCCGGTAAATAACGAAATAATAACATTCCGAATGGTAAACCCAACCCAACATAAAGAACGATAAAAAAGTATTCCTTCCAAACAATTTGTTTCCACGAAATGATGACGATATATCCGGCAAGCAACCATGCCAACACCGCTAAAACCGGTACTGTTGTTTTGATACCGAGCAACATCGCAACAAAAGGAAGTGCCAACACAGTACAGCCAAAACCAGTAATTCCTTCGAGTGCATGGGTAATAAAAACAATAATGCCAATGAGTAATATTTGAGTCCACTCATTCATTGACCATCAACTCCTTATAAATCTGCCGTAAATCTTCCTCTGTTACTTTTTTGGGATTATTGTTCAGCAATGGGTGAAAACTTTCGGCAATTAATGTATCGATCAAGGAAGAATCAATTTGGGCTTCCATGAGTGTACAAGGTAATCCTCCTCGTCGTTTTAAGGTGGTGATTTCTTCGATCATTTTTTCAATGGTTGAAAAGTTACAATAAGCGGCAAATTCTTCCATTCGCCCATTCATATAAGGCGAGTTCATTCGAATGGCGGCTTCCATCGTGAACGCACAAGCAATTCCGTGCGGTAAATGCGCCCGATTGGAAAGCGGAAAAGAGCAAGCGTGGATAATCGCATTTTTGGGTAAGTGAAACGCGATTCCTGCAATCAGGGCAGCGTAAGATAATGCTTTCCTACTTGCAAGATCATCAAGATTTTCGTACACGTTGGGAAGGTGAACAAAAATTGTTTTTGCTGCTTCTTTTGCCAAGAGGTCGCAAATTGGTTGATGATTTTTTGACCAGTAACCTTCGATGGAATGACTCAATGCGTCTAGTGCGGTTGAAGCTGTTACTCTCAATGGAACGGAAATTGTCAGTTCAGGGTCAACAACAGCACACACAGGATAAAAATAAGGTGATGCCATCGGACTTTTAAAGTTTTTTCCTTCATCGTCCAAAACGGCAATTGGTGTAACTTCAGAACCTGTTCCTGCTGTTGTGGGAACGGTTATCACGGGAATACCAACACGCTGAAATATTTTTCCTTCGGAATGATAAGAACGAATACTGAGATCATTCGTCCAAGCAAGACATGAAGCGGCTTTCGCAGTATCCAGCGAACTGCCGCCGCCAATCGCGACAATAATTTCAGCGTCTATTTTTCGTAATAATTCCGTAACCTCATCGACATTAGCGGTTGTCGGATTGGGACGCACTTTATCGTACACCGCATTCGGCTTTAATGAATCAATCAAGTTACGAATAGGCGGAAGTTGTCCAATTGTTGAATCAGTAACAATAACAAGACGACGATCTTGAATCTCCGGCATTGTTGCCATTGATGCTGTTGTTCCGATTCCAAAGACAATTTTTGTAGGAAGTTGAAATGTCCACATAATTGATAAAACAATAAAAAATAATGAAAATGAGTTTGTGTTATTATGATTGTGTCGTTATTCCGTTAATTCGGTTCCTCGTGTTTCTTTGCCAAAGAGTACGGCAACCGGTCCTAACAGATACAAAAAACTCAAAATGGTTGTTGCTCCGAGAAAGGTAAAACCGCCATACGAAACCATCCAACCGGTAATGAGCAAAAACGGACTTGCCATAAATCGACCCATATTGAAACAGAATCCTGTTCCCGTTCCGCGAAGTCGTGTTGGGTAGAGTTCTGGAAAATAAACGGCATACCCCGCATGCATTCCGGCGGTGAAAAAACCAAATACCGGAAGCAGAAAACACAGTACCGTAATTTCCCACGAAATCTGAAGGACAATCATCGAAATCATAAATGCGCCAAGATGAAAAAAGACAAACGTATTTTTCCTACCAATTTTTTGCGATAACGGACCGAAATATAATTGTCCAAACAATAATCCGATTGTAACGAGAATCATACCGAACATTTCCCATCGTTTCAATAATCCGGTTTGGGAATTACTGAATTGCGGTTCTGTGTCAACAATACTGATTGTGGAGATTGTCTGGCGTTCCGCCGCCAAGCGTAACGTGTTTTTCCCATTCACATGAACTCCCCAAAACGTTGCCATGCCAATTCCCGCAAGCGAAACTCCAACGAGTGTCGAACGAAAATTCGTTCCTTTGAAAAGATCAATAATGACTCCCGTTTGTTGTTGTAAATTTTGTGTTGCTCGTTTTTTCGCAACAGTCCAACTTTCCGGTTCCTTCAACAAGAAAAGGATAAAAAAAACTAAAATAGATGGAAGCAAACCGATGGTAAAACAAAGTCGCCAGGGCAACGTAACCGGTTCAAACAGAGAATGTGTCCAGGTGAGCAACGATGAAGTACGACACCATGTTTCGACGGCGGCACTTCCCAACACAAATGCCCCCACTCCCGCCGCTAAAAATGTACCCAACGAACCGAAAGCGTGAAAAATACTTGCCGCATGCGCACGTGCCTTACTTGGAAATACTTCCGCAATAAAAGCACTCGCAACCGCCCATTGACCGCCAACACCAATTGCCACAAAAAAACGTAACAACGCTAAATGCCACCATTCCTGAGAAAACGCCGTGATCCACGTAAAAAATGAATAAAAAAGAATACTATAAGCCATTGTCTTTTTTCGCCCAACGCGATCACTTAACATTCCAAAAACAACACCACCAAGCGTTCCGCCTAAAAGAAACGATATGAGCGCAACATTATTATAAAAGGTTGCCTTCGCTGCTCTTTCCGTAGCGGAAAATTCGGTCAGAAACGACGGAATCGCTTCATTCATACTCGCAACGAAAATCTGACCTTCAAAAATATCGAACATCCAACCGACCAAAGCAATACCTAATACCAGCCATTGATAATAAGTAATACCCGAATACCAACGTTCTTTTGTGGTTGTCGTGTTCATGATAATCGTGTTAAAAAATCAATGAATAAAAAAAATTAAAACGAAAATTAAAGTTCGATTCGTTGATGATGTTGAGCGGATTTCAACGCGGCAGCGGAAAGCCGAACCGCGAAACATCCTTCGTTGCCCGTACAATGAATAGGAGCTTTTCCTTGAACCGCGTCCGCCATCCATTGAAGTTGATCTTCCAGTTCATATAATTCGCCGGTCATTTTTGTTATTGAAATTTCCCGTACTTCTTGACCATCAAACGCTTTCAAAAAAAATTTCGGATGTAATGTTCTGTCCAATGCGCCGCTCCAGCCGCCCCAAAGAGCCCCTTTCGTTCCTGTTACTTTAATCATTTGGTGATGTTCAAAAGCGCAAAGTGTTTGCGTAACGACGGCAAAGGCATGATCCGCAAAATCAATTGTAATGCCAATATTATCAAACAATTCGGGACGATTGGGATTCGATGTGTTTGCAGAAGCGTGTACGGAAATGGGTTGAGTATATTGTGCAAAATACCAAGACACTAAATCCAGAAAATGAATCGGTTCCTCCGCAATCCAATCTCCAACACGTTTCAGATCAAAACGCCAACCCTCAACGCCCAAACGATAAGGATTCCGCGATAACTCTGCCAATGCGTAACACGGTTTCCCAATAAAACCATTGTCTATCATTTTTTTCATCAGTCCCCACAAAGAAGACAAACGAAACTGATGTCCGACAGCAATTTTGAGTTTTTTTTGTTCCGCTAATTGAACCAACTCTTTACCTTCGTCTTCGGACAACGTAAATGGTTTTTCCATCAGAAGATGTTTTCCTGCATTGAGTACATCTTTCCCGATAGGATAATGCAAAAAATTTGGAACAACAACAGCGATAATATCCGCATCGTTTTCTAATAAATCACGATAATTTTTCGTAATAGAAATATTTGGAAAATCGGTTTTGAGTGCTGCCAATGATTCGTCGGAAACTTCGGCAACCGCTGTCAATTCCAGTACCGGATTTTTTAAAAGAGCATTGATATAGCAACGCCCCCATGCTCCACCGCCGATAATTCCATATTTAATGTTCATGTTAATACCTATTCCGTCATCTATGCTCTGTATTGGTTGCAAATTCGTTATTGATACGAAATTTATTGGATTCCAAGACTACGAACGATTGTTAGTTTTGCCGGACGATGTCGTTCGGCAAAACGCCTGAGCATTGTTCCGTAATGTCCTTGCATAACAACCATGTGATGTGGCATTCCGAGTGTACAAATATCCTCAAAAAACCGCTTCACTCCACTACCGGAGACCCGCACCAAACCGGCACAACCGGTAATTGTTCGCGGCGGTTTGTCCATTGTTCCTTCGACAATTGCCATACTGTATCGATTTTCGAAACGCCAAAAACGAAATAATGTTACTAACATACCATGTTTTAATTCCGTATCGACAACAATCGGCTTTTTTGTATTATAATGGACATTCAATGTAGGACCTACCGACGAACCAATCGGTTCACACATATCAAAGGGAGTTGCGCCGCCATGCCAAAGTAAAATGGAATTGTCATTGTGTTCCAGCCAATCGCTGTTGAATGCCGACGAGGGACAGCCCATTGATTGGGCAACGAGACAACCGAGTGCCCCATCGACATCGCCTTCTTCACAGATCGCTATTCCATCATTTGCTAATCTCGGTACGGCTAAATAAGACCATACGCCAAATTCGTTTGGCATTTCAGGCCAACAACGAAGAGCAACAGCATTTAGTTTTTCCTCTTGAACGAGTTTTTGAATCGCTAAATAATATCGCGACGAAATATTCCAAACAGATTCGTCAAAGACAACACCTTGTTTGACAGGGAGATTCAACGCTTTTGCCCGCTTGCAATCTTCTTGAACTTCTTGTTCGGAAATGGAACGAACCAGAGTATAAAATTCATGGAGTCCGAAACGTTTCAAACGTGCTCCTAGTTGACGTTGTGTTGCGACGGCATCAACTGCCATATTGAGAAAACCGGGGGCGTGGTCGCCGATCAGTCCAACGCGAGCGTGAGCAAGACGTACAGAAGCGGAAGCCGTCCAAATGGTATCATTCAATTCTTTTATTGTTTCAGAAGTTCCGGGCATTCCGTACACAAGATAAGGCGGAAATCCTAACTGACTCATTGCGGAAATCCAATTATGCGCCCCCACCAAACCACAAGCGGACACATCGGGATTCGCTGGATTTTCCGGTGTTGCCCAAACAATAACCGCCCCAGACCATTCGGTAGATAAAATCGGACAAAGATTCCCATCGCCCATTGTCGGCTGCGAAACAATAATAATTTCCGCACCGTTATTCCGTGATTGAACGATGGCGTTTTTCATTTCTTGTTCGTCTGTGATCGGACTGAAAAAGGAAACTTGAAACGGTGAAGATTCCAATTGGACTTGAATCTTTTTCTCCAACAAAGCTCCCCATGCCGGTTCGAATCCCGGACGTTTTCGTCCAATAAAAAAAACGGATATTTTCATAACTGTTCGATAAATATCGTTGCGTTAATATTGCATACAAAAGTGTTGAGAGTTATTTCCTTCAACTGTTGACTCCTATTTTACTACGTCCCGACATTTCGACAATATTGTTTTTTGAACAAATAATCTGTCTTTTTATCTAATTTCGAATGATTCATCTTTTCGAGAAGAAAAATGCACGTATAATTTTCATTATATTGAATGAAGATGGTTTTGATGTCTCTCTAAAAATAATATTATGGAGATTAAACAATGACCAAACAAAAAACTTTTTCGAAAAAGAAAAATGTACTGATTCTAATCGAAACCTCGCGAAGTTTCGGAAGAGATTTGATTCAAGGGATAACGAAATACGTTTCGGAAACACGACAATGGAATCATTTTCTTTGTGATCAGTTTATGGCAATTCGAAACACAAAATCATTGAAACAATGGGAAGGACATGGTTTGATTGCTCGTGTTCATGATCAAAACCTCAAAAAATTTTACGACGAATTTACCGGTAAAAAAATCAATCTTTCTGCCGATGGAAAAACATCTCCACGTTATGTTTGTTTGGATAACGAGGAATGTGGACGGATGGCAGCGAACCATTTTTTGCAACGCGGTTATCGTCATTTTGCTTTTTTTTCGATGGGACATACTCCTTGGTCTCAATATCGTTACGAATGTTTTCGCAGTGCCTTGAGCGCGCATGGAATTGACTGTCAACTTTGTCCTCAAGCCCGACAAAAAAACACGTACATGTTACCAACGCTTTGGTGGAAAGGGCTGGAATATTCTGTTACGGCATGGATTGAATCTTTACCAAAACCGGTTGCCATTTTTTGTGCTTACGATAATCATGCTTTTTATCTCGTCAATTTATGTAATATTTCCGGAATTTCCGTTCCTGAAAATGTTGCGATTCTTGGTGTTGATAATGATGAAAGCCTTTGTTTGGCAACAGCTCCGCCGATTTCGAGTATCAACCCCAATGCGAAGCAAATCGGTTATGAAGCGGCAAAACTGCTTGACCTGATGATGAACCGGCAAAGTCTGCCGCCATTGCCTGTCGTCGTGCCGCCGGCTCATATTGTTACACGCCAATCAACAGATATTATCGCCGTGGACAATCCGTTGCTGGTGAAAGCCTTACAATTTATTCGAACGGAAATCAGTAATCGTATTCTTGTGAGCGATGTTGCTCGTGAACTGAACGTATCGAAGGGAACATTGAATAATCTTTTTCGTCGTTATTTGAATTGTTCGCCGATTGAGGAGATACTTCGGGTTCGGATGGAGTGGGCAAAAGAACTGTTACGAGATTCTTCGTATTCTGTTGCGAGTATTTCCAACATGTTAGGTTACGAAACTCCAGAATACTTCAGCCGAGCATTTTCTCGCGAAGTCAAAATGGCGCCAATGAAATATCGTTTTCTTTACCAACAAAAAAAGTGTTCAGAACTTTCCGCAGAAAATATCGATCATTTTCAAGAGTAAAAATGAAAAACAACGATACGAATGAAATGTTTTTCAAATTTTAATCATAACATTTAACTCCTTTTTTAATACAAAATTTAATACAAAATGAAAATAAGCAAGGAACTTTTTGGCAACATGCCTGATGGACGTCCTGTTGAATGTTACACAATGGACAACGGATACGGAATGAGTGTTAAAGTTTTAACGCTTGGCGGTATCCTTTTTGAAATTAATGTTCCCGATAAGCGAGGTATTAGCGAAAACGTGTCCGCTAATCTTGAAACCGTAACGGATTACCTTGAGCGCAGTCCGCATTTTGGGGCATTGGTGGGACGTTTTTGTAATCGTATTGCTAATGCCCGCTTTGAACTTGGCGGTCAAATTTATCAGTTGCAACCCAATAACGGTACAAATTTATTGCATGGCGGTAAAGTGGCATTCCGGCATTTGCTTTGGGAAATTAAGCCGATTCAGGATTCGTCTTCTGTCGGTTTGGAACTATCGCGTATTAGTCCGGAATCGGAGCAGGGATTTCCCGGAACATTGCAATGTCGGGTTACTTACAAACTCACGGATAAAAACGTATTGTTTATTCAATACCATGCGATTGCAGACAAAGCAACGCCGATCAATTTGACTCAACATTGTTACTTTAATTTGAGTGCGTTTGCCAAACAGACTATTTGCGACGAAATCATTCAGATTTTCGCCGACCATTATATTCCGGTGAATACGCAATTAATCCCAACAGGTGAAATTGCAACAGTAACAGGAACACCATTGGATTTCCGGCAAGCATTACCGATTGGACTTCGATTGAATCAAGTCGGTGCGGAGCCAAAAGGTTATGATCATTGTTACGTTTTATCGCAAGAGCCGCGAGAAATGACTTTATGTGCCAAAGTAAGCGATCCGTATTCCGGACGATGTTTGGAAGTGGCAACGACGGAACCCGGTGTTCAATTTTACAGTGGAAATTTTCTCAATGGGTCGCTTCGGGCGTTTGGCAAAACTTATGTTCAACATGCGGCATTTTGCTTAGAAGCGCAACATTTTCCTGATTCTCCAAATCAACCAACTTTCCCAACAACAATTTTGCAACCAAATCAGGAATATCATCAAACAACCGAATATCGTTTTTCTCTTGATAAATCATAGAAACTGTCCATCAATAAATGGAACGCAATATTCATCAAATATCTTTTGAAATAAAACCAAAATTATTATAACAACAAAACAATAAAATAAAATGCGAATATTCCTTATCGGCAATGATTAAAAAGACAGGATTTTTACTTGAAATCAACTTGACTAAATTCTTTTATTGGACGACAATATTTAATATGAAAAATTTAATATCGAAAGAAAAAATTGATATGAAAATTGAAAGTATCAAATTTTGTTGAAAATCAATTGATGAACTCCGCGTAATATAACATTATTATTTTTTCCTTTTAGAGAGGTTTTCCATGAATACGTCAACCCGACGCCAATTTCTCAAAACGATTTCTCGACTCTCGACTGTTTCGTTTTTTGCTCCTGCGATATTGCGAGCTTCTGCGCCGAACGAACGTGTTCAAGTTGGTTTTATCGGCACGGGACCGATGGGACGCAACAACTGCCGAAATTTTGCAGCAATATCTGATTTAGTGGCGTTGTGTGATTTAGATGAGCGTTACGGTTTGACGCCCGCATTAAATGACAAACAAATTAATGTCCGAAAAATGGACACTTATTCCGATTACAGACATGTTCTTGATCGTAACGATATTGATCTTATTGGTATTGCCACGCCTGACCATTGGCATAGCAAAATCGCTGTGGAAGGATTGATGGCAGGAAAACATGTTTTCTGTGAAAAACCATTAACATTAACGGTTGAAGAAGGAACACTTATTCGTAACGCTTGTAAAAAATATAACCGTGTCTTTCAAGTCGGAACGATGCAACGGAGTAGTAAACGTTTCCAAACGGCGGTCTTAATTGTCCGAAAAGGATTTTTGGGACAAATAAAACGTGTTGTTTGCCATATTGACGGTGCTCCATCATGTCCGCCTATTCCGGCGTGTCCGGTGCCATCAACACTTGATTGGAATCTTTGGCAAGGACAAACGCCTGTTACGGAATATATTGCTACCGAAGATATTTTGCCTAATTTCGGTTGCCCGAAAAATACACGCGGACACCATGAATTTCGTTGGTTTTTCGACTACGCCGGTGGGAAATTTACCGATTGGGGAGCTCATCATGTTGATATTGCACTTTGGGCGCTTCAGCAAGACAGTCAAGAGCAAGGTGTTGTGAAACTCAATCCTGTTATCGCGGAACATCCTATTCCGCTAAAAGACGGAATGCCCACCGTCCAAAATCGTTACCAAACCGCATCAAAATT
>JAIRTV010000181.1 GCA_031254675.1 Planctomycetaceae bacterium
GCAAATTGTGATGGTCGTCCGATGAATATTGCGTGCAATGCTGCTGTGTCGTTGAATCAGATACTAAACAAATTACAACAACTCATGCAAAAAACCGTAACACCAATCTATAAACCGGTACGAGCTGGCGATGTCAAACATTCGCTTGCGGATATTTCGTTAGCTGCGAAAAAGATAAGTTACAAGCCGTTGGTTTATTTTGACGAAGGATTAGAGCGAGCAATAAATTGGTACACTGAAAATTTGAAATAGAAACTTATACCGGCTTCGGTATATTGTGTGGTTTACCCCCCGTTGTCAAGATTGATTTTTGGTGTATGCTATTAAAATCTTGTGTGTAATTTGTAGATAAAATTGCATGTAAGTAAAAACAAAAGGGCAAAGGGCGCATAGCTCAGTTTGGTTAGAGCGCAGCCCTGATAAGGCTGAGGTCGATAGTTCGAATCTATCTGCGCCCATTATCAACCGGTTCGGATTTTTCATCCGAATCGGTTTTTTTAATAGTTATAATCTTGTAAGTTAGACAGACTTTATAGTTTCGCAATTTGTTATAAATTTATCTGTTAGATTCTTTATTGTTTTTTTAATATTCTGCATATTTTGGTAACATTTTGTAAAAAATTTATGAGCTTCATGTGAATACATTTCTATCATTTTTTTAATAATTTTACTAGCAATTGCGAAGTTTTTTGCGAATATGGAAGGCATCATTATTACCTCATTAAAAAAATATTTTATAGGGGCGCATGGCTGTGTGCCTTTACGTGAGTGAGATACAACAAATTTATTAATCGTTATGAAAAATAAATAATGAGCTATGTGTCGAGTACAAGCGAAATTGGCGTGCGTAAGTGAGTTTGAAATGTCATTGGGCGAGCCAATTTCGCTTGTACTCGACCTTTAAATTTGATTCATTTTTGCAATTTGAAAACGCGCTCTTGGAAATATCCGTCTGTTGATTATAATTAGGAGTTCGTGAGATGTTTATTGTTTTTTATTGTTCTTTTCTATTTTCCTTCTGTGCCGGAATATCGCCAAGACCCGTTAACCGAACGAATCGTGATTGTTGCCGAAGAACGTGCGTTGCGACCGCATCAGTTTGACATTGAAAATTCCGGTCTTGATGATCATTCGGAAACGTTTCGGAAATTCTGTCCGTTTTGCGAAGGTAATGAATCCTTGACGCCAAATGAAATTATGGCATTTCGTCATTCCGATTCGTTGCCGGATCATTCCGGTTGGTCGGTTCGTGTTGTTCCGAATAAATTTCCGGCGGTTATTCAACACGTTGATTTTCCGCGAGAGTTTGAGGAATATGGATGGTCTAGTCATGATGATTGCGAATTTTATCATCCTGAAAATAAACTTTTTAGAAAATCGGTTCCAGGTTTCGGGCGTCACGAAGTTATTGTCGATGCACCACGCCACATTTTGAGTATTTCCGAAATGACCGATCACGAAGTGATTGATATGTTTCGGATGTATCAAGAACGTCTTAAATCGTTGCGAAAAGAAGAGTGTTGGAAATATATTCAGATTTTCAAAAATGTTGGAGCGGCAGCCGGTGCGTCGATTCCTCATTCTCACAGCCAATTACTGGCAATGCCGTTTGTTCCGAAAACAATTTTGTCGATTTGGCGAAACGCCGCGAATTATTCGAGTAACGCAAAAAAAATAAAAACGAAACAAAATTTATCGGATTGCGTGTGGTGTGATCGGCTTAAATCGGAAATTCAGGAACGAAAACGAATTGTCGAAGAAACGCCTCATTTTGTTGCGTTGTGTCCTTTTGTGAGTCGTTTCTCCGGTGAAGTTGAAATTTATCCAAAACAACATGAAGCCGATTTTGAAAATAATGTACAGATTTCCGAATTTGCGTTACTTATTCGTCGTACGATTATTCGTTTGGAAAGAGCAAGTTGGAAAATCACGCAATCGCTTGCTTACAATCTTGTCCTAAACACCGAACCGTTTGATTTTCGTTATCCATCCTTCAAAAATATTTTTCATTGGCATTTTTCGATTTTGCCGAGTTTAGCGCGGGCGGCTGGTTTTGAGTGGGGAACCGGTCTCCATATCAATCCCATTTCACCGGAAAAAACCGCCGTTCAACTCGCCAATATCAATACAAATGAACTTAATTCGTTTCAATAAATATTCTGTTTTTACAATTGAGCGTTTGTGGTTTGTGAATTTTGTTACATGCAATTGATCTCGCCTTTTCTACAATTCACGATTCCAAATGATCACAGAACAAACCACACAATTATGTCTATTGATATTACAAGAAATTATCAGAACAATTCTTCAACGGGACAAGGTCAAAGTACGGAAACGTCTCATCCCGAAACGTTAAAAGCGATGTTTGTTGTTGCAATGCAAAACTCTCTGACGAACCGGATGCTTCGTAGTAATACGTCTATTGTTGATATAAATGTGACGATTCAGGACTCGATTGCGGATCGGCAGGAACAACAGAACAAAGACCAACACAAAACATTACAAAAAAATGAACGTCATGATTTTTCGAAAGAGAATAAACGTACATTAAATCAGTCGGAAATACGTCAAGAACAATTGAACGACGATTATGCACGAAAAATTGAACGCCACGAAAATTTGCAAACCGAATATCGAGAAAAAAAAGAATGTCATGATTTTATCAACGAACAAAAAATTGACCGTCCGACAACACCGGCGTTGGAAACAAATTCATCGATTCCGGTAACGACAATTTTGACAATTCCGCCGGATTCTGTTTCAGAAACGCTTTCTGTTCTGTCGAAATTTCCTGATCGGCAATTGACGGTTTCTTCGCAAGAGCCGGATTCTGTTCCGATAACACCGGGAATGATTCCTCCGTCGTTTCTTACGGCGGCTTCCAATCCGATTTCTGTTTCCGCATCGTCTGTTACACAACCCGTTGCGTCGTTACAAAATTCTGCTACACCAATTACGATGTTGGATGCTGTTTCTGTAATGACAATTTTTACCGCTTCGGGACGATTCGGAATCAGCAAGGAAAAAAACGAAGACGAAAACATTCTCGAAAAGAAAAAAGAAAAAACAAAAGACAAAAAAGGAATCATTCCCTTATTTGTATCAGGTTTTGTTGAAACCACACAACCATTGATGGATAAAAATCAACCAACAGACATTCTCCCTGATCTTGAACCGGAAACAAACAATAATTCCGTGCAAAAAATTACTGAAGAAAATGATTGGCAATCGGAACAAAAATCGGAATTAAAATTTGGACAAGAATTGGAATCGAAACAAGAATTGGAACGAGAATCGGAATCAGATGAAAATCGAACAACAATACCGTTGGAACAATTGGTTCGGGAGGGGCAAGCGGTTGAAAATTCAGTAGTAAAATCGAATGAATTGGAATCATTTGATTCGTTACGATTTATTCAGCGTGTGGCGGCGGCATGTCAATCGGCAGCGAATCAACAGGGCGTGATTCGAATTAAATTACATCTTGACCAACTTGGCGTTTTGACGCTTCGGATTATTCCGAAATCCAATAAATTGGCGATTCGTTTTGAAGTGACATCATTTTCTGCTGTTCGTTGTCTTCGTGATACTCTTGGCGAACTGCACACAACACTCGCCAAACAAAATATTTTGCTTGAACATACTGAAATTGCTGTGGTCTAATTTTTTCCTAAAAAACCGAATTTTTAGAGGTTCTCAGGAAACATTCAGCGAGAACAGATTGATTTTTTTTCTAACTCCGTTATATTAACTTCCGTTTCCTTTGTCATAACAGTTGTTGGTACCAGCTGTTTTGTTGGTGATGCGAAAAGTTATTGGATGTAAGAGTTTGCGAACAATATCTTTGTTATCCTGCAAAGCAAGTTTTAACGGCGATATTCAACAAAATGAGTGCGAAGGAAATGACGTTCTATTTTCGCAACTCAATATGATAAAACTATTTACGGATAAACAGTTACCGGATTTTGGGGGAACATCCGTTAAAATTCAAAGCTAACCAGATTAACGGTGATGAAAAAATCGAGAAAACTCCGTGTTCCGTTCCGTAAAAACCGATCCAAACGAACTCGAATTGACGACTGGACGCAACGTTTTGAGGAGCATGGTTTTGAGGAAGAATCCGAAATTTCTGTTGAGCGGATCGGCGGTAAAAGTGAATTATCGCGTCGTCGCACGGTGATTGGTCAATGGGTTGACTCAAGTGAAGAGCATAGTTTCAACATTTTGCCGGAGGTGAATTGTGAAACGATTTTATCGGGTCGTGTTCTGTGTGTTCATGGTGCGAGTAGTATTGTCCAGACGGACGAGGGGCAAATTTTCCAATGTGTAACACGTCGAATTTTGAAGACGTTATCGACGGAGCAACGACAACCTGTTGTAACAGGTGATCGTGTTCTTATCCGTCCGGCGGAAGTTGTGGTGGAAGGAATTAACGAGGCAATGATTGAGCGGGTTGAACCGCGTCGCGGCAGTATTTCAAGAGCGAGTAAACATCGAAAACATGTTATTGTTACTAATGTCGATCAAATATTAATAGTTGCAAGTGCCGACCAACCGGCGTTCAAACCGAATTTGATTGATCGATTGCTTTTGACTGCCGAACAAAACGGTGTTAAACCAATTATTTGTATCAATAAAATTGATCTTATTGACAAAGCGGCGTTGCAACCGATGGTTGGAGTTTACGCTCAAATGGGTTACAAAATTATTTTTCTTAGTGCGGAAACGGGATTTGGTATGGAGCGGTTGCGGCGGCAACTTGCGAATCGGGAAAGTGTTGTTACGGGTCAAAGTGGTGTTGGTAAATCGTCGCTTCTGAATATGATTGATCCGGCGTTGGATTTGCGGGTTGCTGATCTCGGAAGTACGCAAAAAGGACAACACACGACAACAACTGCGGAGTTACATCATTTATCGTTTGGTGGTTTTGTTGTGGACACTCCGGGGTTGCGGCAATTTATGTTATGGGATATTATACCTGAAGAAGTGTTTGGATTATTTCGAGATTTGAGACCGTACGAAAATCGTTGTCGATTTCCTGATTGCACTCATTCTCATGAAGAAGATTGTGCTGTTAAAAACGCTGTTGCCGAAGGAAGACTTGATCTTCGGCGTTACGAAAGTTATCTCGCAATACGTTATAAAAATTAGTTTCTTATTTCCAATAAAAAATTAAAGAGCAATTCAATAAAATTGATTTACACAGTACATCTACTGAATAGTTACATTATATCGCAAATACGGCATTATTTTACACCGAACATTCGTCACAAAAATTAAAGCCGCAACTAAAGTCTGTCGATAAAACTTTGCCGATACTGTTTCCTTAACTCACAACCCGATAAATCAAATGACAAACAAATTGTATATTAATAGCCTTATCCTAACATTATTGATAATCTTTATCTTTTCTAGTTGTAGTGAAGTCCACAATAAAACCATACAAGGACTACAAGAAGAAAACAAAGTACTTAAAAAAAGAATTGCAGATGACGAACATGAGCAAGAAAAGCAAGAAAAAAAATATGATCAAGAGCGTGAAAGGCTAGAAAAAAATAATGAAGAAACAATGCAAAAAAGAGAAGAGGCATATC
>JAIRTV010000228.1 GCA_031254675.1 Planctomycetaceae bacterium
TTCAGAAAAATATTCGTGAGTTCTAATTTTTCGAGGACGAAATTTTTAGAAGTTTCTTAATTTTTAATTTTTTAATCCTTTTTTTAATCTAACAAAAATATGTTTCAAGGAAACGCAATTATTGGGCAGAGTGGCGGACCAACCGCCGTAATTAACGCCAGTCTCTGCGGGATTATTCAAGAATCTCTACAGCAACAGTCACACGGTATCGAAAAAGTGTACGGCATGCGATTCGGTATCGAAGGTTTCATGCAAGACGAAGTTCTTGATCTCGGCAACGAATCGCCGGAAACAATTGAACAACTGAAATTCACGCCTTCCAGTGCACTTGGAAGTTGTCGGCATAAACTCAAAGAGGTGGAATTTCCGAAAGTTTTGGAACAACTCAAAAAATATCAGATACGATATTATTTTCTGATCGGCGGCAATGACACAATGGATACAATTCATCGTGTCGAAAAATATTGTCGGGAACATGGTTACGAATTGCGTGGTATTGGTGTACCGAAAACTGTTGACAATGATCTTTTTGCAACAGATCATACTCCGGGGTTTGCGTCGGCGGGACGTTATGTGGCGTTGTCGGTTCAGCAATCAGGAATTCTTGCACGAGATATGAAACGGGTTGACCAATTTGTTGTGTTCCAAACAGTAGGACGTTCGGCGGGTTGGCTTCCGGCAACCGCCGCGTGCGCAAAGAAAAAGGAAGACGATGCACCGCATATTATTTTGTTACCGGAACGTCCGTTTGTTTTAGAATCATTTCTTGCCGAAGTACAATCGGTTTATAATCGGTTCGGGTGGGTCAGTATTGTTTGCGGTGAAGGTGTTTGTTATGCGGACGGCAAACCAATTAGCGCATCGCAAACTGCCGATAAATTTTCCAATGTCGAATTTGGCGCCATGGGTGGTTCGAGTGCTGCTTTGGTGTTACATCGGATTTTATCGGATAAATTCGGTTGGCGCGGCGAATTTCAGGTTTGCGAATCGCTTCAAATGTGTGCCGCAGACCGAGCCGTGCCGCTTGATATTGAAGAAGCCTATTCTTGTGGTCGTGAAGCGGTTCGGTTGGCAATTGCCGGAACAAGCGGAGTTATGGTAACAATTCAGCGAACATCGAATAAACCTTACACGTGGTCACTTGGAACCGCACCACTCAACGAAGTGGCACTCGGCGAAAAACCAATGCCCGATGATTTTATCTGTTCCGACCGACTTTTCGTTACCGAAAAATGTCTCGAATATCTTCGCCCACTTATTGGAGAACTTCCTGATTATGCACGATTAAACGTGTCCTGAATATTTTTTTCTGCAACAATTTTTAGAGAAGATTTAGAAAAGAATTGCGTATCTTTTTTTGTAATATTTGTAATATCTTACAAAATAAATGTTGCAATATTTCAGTGGAATTTGTGTTTTTTATTATGATCGTGGTGATTGTTGCGGTAAGCTTTGCAAATTCCACTGAATTATCACGAAGCACACTCTTTTTAAGGTCATGAAAGATTTAACGTTATCAAAAGAAAATTCGTTAGAGAAATCTAAGACGTTATTACCGAAACGCCGTTTGTTACGTCAAGTTGTGGGACCTGATGAAATTGCGGAGGTTGTGAGTAGTTGGACGGGAATCCCGATGAGCCGCATGATGGAAACGGAACGTGCCAAATTGCTGGTTCTTGAAGAGCGTCTTCATCGTCGTCTTGTCGGACAAGACGAAGCTGTTGATGCTGTTTCCAACGCAGTACGTCGAAGCCGTAGCGGATTGCAAGACCCGAATCGCCCGATTGGTTCGTTTCTGTTTTTGGGACCGACCGGTGTTGGCAAAACGGAACTTTGTAAAGCTCTTGCCGAAGCCATGTTCGATGACGAAAACGCCATGATTCGAATTGATATGAGTGAATTTATGGAAAAACATTCGGTGAGTCGGCTCATTGGGGCGCCGCCGGGTTACGTTGGTTATGACGAAGGCGGAATGCTGACCGAAGCGGTTCGGCGGCGTCCGTACAGTGTGGTGTTGTTTGACGAAATGGAAAAGGCTCATCGTGATGTGTTCAATGTATTACTGCAAGTTCTTGATGATGGGCGTTTATCCGATAATCAAGGACATACGGTTGATTTTACGAACACAATTATTGTCATGACTTCAAATGTTGGTAGTCAAGTTATTCAAGAAATGACACGCGAAAATAATTCGGAAGAAATGATACAAGAAGCCGTGAAAAATTTATTGCATCAACATTTCTTGCCGGAATTTCTCAACCGAATTGACGAAACAATTATTTTTCATCCGTTGGATCGTAACGAGATTAAAAAAATCGTCGATTTACAATTGGAACGCTTAAAGAAACAATTGGAAAAGCAAAATGTTACATTAACAATTTCTGTTGATGCCACCGCGGAAATTGCGGAACGAGGTTACGATCCGGTATTCGGCGCCCGCCCGCTGAAACGAGTCATTCAACGGCAAATTCAGAACCCGCTTGCCGTCTTGCTTCTACAACGTCAAAACAACGACGAAAAATCAACCGCTCATGTCCATTTCGAGAACGGAAACTTTGTGTTCCAATAGTTTTTGTTGCGATTGTTTTGTATTAAGCGTGCGAACATGATTTGACATTTAAGATTCTTGACCGGACGTTTCGCTTTCCGAATTGATCGTATTCGCGGCGGCTTCATCGCTGCGACGAATAATTTCTCGAAGAAGTGTTTCGACGGAATCATTCACACAGTATTCCGCCACCAAACCAACAAAAAATCCAATCACCGTATAAATCAAAAAACATAAACAAGCATTATTGAGAATTTCAAACGTTTCTTTCCGTTGCACAAATCCCAAAATAATTGCCAAACAAAATACAATAATACCAATATAAGCAGCAAAAAGACGACTCAATTTTTTACGTTGATATTTTGATTTTGGTTTTAGTTCCGATTTTTCCTGATTTTTAATTGTTTCGCGTTCTCGTTCCAACCATAGCGCAAGAAGTTTCGGGTCAATATTGGGCGGAATTTCAAGCGATTCGAGTTGCGTTTGCAAATCGGAAACAACCGGATTCTCCGGTGTTGTGGACGCTGCTGTTAGTTCTGAAGTAGATTCTTCTGTTGACATGATCGACTTGCCGTAAATCGTACAAAGAAAGTGTGAAAGTGAAAAATAAACCGTTTCAATAACGAATGTAATATTTGTTCTATAATTATTATCTTAATTATTTTCATGGTCTGATTACATTCCGCCTTTGATAACACCGGATGTAATACCGAGCGTGAGTGTGATTCGATCGAAAACAATTCCCAGCAATAAATCTAGAAACAAAATCACAACAAACGAACACACAAACGATAACGTGGCGGCTTTTCCAACACCTTCGGCTCCGCTGTTGCAGTGAAATCCTTGATAACAGCTGATCAGAGCAATACTCATTCCGAAAAAGACGCTTTTGAATATTCCGGCTAAAATGTCGAATATTCCGACGAAAGATTGTGCGTTTTCCCAATAATAATGTCCGTGAATATCTAGTATTTCGATACAATAAAACGCGCCGCCGACAATTCCGGTAATATCGGCGATAATGGTGAGTGCGGGAATTAAAAACAGACAAGCGAGAAGTCTTGGTACGACGAGATGATGAATGGGGTTGGTTCCCATGGTGGAGAGGGCGTCAATTTGTTCGGTTACTCTCATTGTTCCGAGTTCTGCGGCAATTGAGCTGCCGACACGTCCGGCGAGCATCGTTGCGGCAAGAACGGGACCGAGTTCGCGGATCAGGGACAAACTGATCACACCGCCCAATGCCGATTCCATGCCGATCTGTTTGAATTGTGTAAATGTTTGTACGGCTAAAACCATACCGATAAACATGCCCGTAAGCATGATAATCGGAAGACTCAAGACGCCAATCGTGTAAAACGAATGACTTAAAATTTCACGGCGTGGCCATTTCCAACCAAGCCATGTAAAGGTTTGAAAACAAAAGTCTGCGAATTGTCCCAAACGAACCACGCGTTCCGCACAGATTTCGCCGATTCCAAAAATCAAACTTTTCATTTTCTTCTGTTGCGTCGGTAACGGTTCGGACATTGTTATTTTTTGGTATTGCAACCGATTCGGTTTTGGCTGTTTAAGGTCTATTTGATTCTATTTATCGACTTTCCCACGCTGTGAAATTTAGAAAAACTTTAATGATTTTAACGATAATGCAAAAAAAATGACGAATCAATTCAATCTTGCTATTTCGATGTTGCGATTGCTGTTCGTAACCTAACGGAACTATTTCAAGGAAATCTTATTTAAAACAAAAAAGACTTTGGCAATAAGATTAGAGAATATTTTTCACTAATTCGTGAACATGTAGAAAAAAAACCTAAAAAAGTAAAAACTCCGCTTGACATTTTGATCGGTTTCTCATAAACTATGAACTTACATCAATTGTGAATCGTATTTTCTGTCGTTTGTTTGCGACAAACGATTCGCAATAATTTCAATAAAACCTTGCAAAATAAGGAAGATAACAATGAAAAATTTTGTTGAAAACGATTTGAAAAATTCACCGAACAACATATCTAACAGATTGGCGAAAAACCAAATGTTAAACTGGACAAGTTGCGCAAAACAGGGGGGGGGGCTATCTGGAGTGAAGAGTTGAGAACGGATAGTGGAAAGTGTTCGATTTTCCAACGCTTTTTCACTAAATTTTTCTCTTCGATTCACTCTTCACAGTTCGGCTTTACATTGGTCGAACTTCTTGTGGTGATTGCGATTATTGGCGTGTTAATCGCACTTCTGTTGCCAGCCGTTCAAGCCGCGCGAGAGGCGGCGAGACGATCTCAATGTGTAAACCAAATCAAACAGATTGTGTTGGCGATTCACCATTACCATGATAAATATGATTCGTTACCTAACGCCAGAATGTTACCGGACGGCACTTTCGATGCAACCACAGAAACATACTCAGGAACGAGTTACAATTACAATGGACATACCATTTTTGAATCTCTGTTACCTTATTTGGAACAGCAGGCAATGTACGATAACATCAATTTCAAGATGCACGGTCATGCCCAATATCAAGCCAATGCGACGTATGGTCTTCCAACAAGTGATCCGGCAGTGTTTACGGCAAGACTAACACCAATCTCGAATTTTCTTTGTCCATCGTCACGAAAATCAAACAACTCACAACTACCAACCAATTATGCGTTTTCGCTTGGCACATTGCCCAATTCAAACGCGACCGACGGAAACGGACCGTTTTCAAAATATCGAGATAATCCTTACAAATCTCTTGCAATTATGCAAGATGGAACGAGCAATACGGTGATTTGTTCAGAACTTTTGCCGACAATGGCAACATTGGCAAAAAAAGATGAATTGATGTACGTTATTCGTGGTGTTGCTCTTCCAACAGGAATTGTCGCCAATTCCAATCTTCCGTTACTAGACCAGACCGCTCAGCAAACGGCTATCACTGCAGTTGAAACTTATGGTAAAAATTGTTTGGCAGTTTTCGAAACAACCGCTAATCAAAGTCCGATGCACATGGCGATTAATTGGGCGCGTCCGACATTGTGCCAATCGTTTTTCAATTTCGCAGCGACACCCAATTGGCGATATCCCGCCTGTTCCATAAACGCTACGGCAGTGGCACACGACGGAGCATTGATTTGTCCGCCGCGGTCAATGCACTCTGGAGGAGTTAATACAGGACTCGGTGACGGTTCTGTCCGGTTTGTAGGTGATACTGTTGCGCCGACAACATGGCAAGCTTATGGAAATGTTGCAGACGGTCTCAGTGTTCAGTTTTAATCGTACATTATATCGTTCTTTAATTCGTTTTGTGTACGGTTTTCCAATATTTTTTCATGTTCGACAATTTCGATAAGAAGGAGAAAATTATGAATCGTGTTTGTTCTTTTGGTGTTGTCTTGTTTTGTGGTCTTGTGATTTTACTGTTGCTGAATGGTTGCGGTAAAAAATACGTACCATCACAACCGTTGACCGGAGAAGACCAACTCCGCTTGGCGAAATTAACATTGCAACAATATGTTGACGGAGAAACAATGGGCAGTGAGGTTGAGTCGTTTGATGAAATTGTTACTCAAGTTCAGACGGTCGATCCAACAAAAGCCGAAATCTTAAAAAAGGGTTTTGAAGAATTAAAACGGACGCCTCCCAACGCATTAAAATCGGTTGCGAAAAAAATTCTGGATCAATTATGATATCATTTCAATAATTGCTTCAATTTTTCGTTTTAGAAACTTTGTAATGTCAATTTTATTTTCAAATAATCACTTTTTTATGAGGAGTTAGAATACTATGAGTATTTCAAAAAAACGAGGATTTACGCTTGTGGAACTTTTGGTTGTTATTGCGATCATTGGTGTTTTGATCGCTCTCTTGCTTCCAGCAGTTCAAGCAGCACGTGAAGCGGCACGGCGGATGCAGTGTACCAATCAAGTGAAACAATTAGTGTTGGCAACGCACAATTATCACGATATTCACAAAGCGTTGCCGCGGTCGTATCTGCTTAGCCCGCAAATGTTGAATCCGGCTCAAACCGACGCCAACGCTGGTTATCGCGGTCATACGATTCACATGTTTCTGTTACCGTTTGTGGAGCAATCTGCAATGTACGGAAATATTTTGTGGACGGCGTTTGGTGTGAATCAAGGAACACGTTTGGCGCCGGTTAGTTTGTTTAAGTGTCCTTCGTCTCCCAATCCTTACAACTGGACAGAGACAATGCTTGTCAACAATTACGTTTTCAACAATGGAACGATTCCCAATACGCTTCAGAACGCTGGCGGTGGTGGTTATGCTGCTGTAACACCGCGAAACTGTGGTTCGGGACCATTTCCCAATGGTCGCGGAGCATTTTATCGAACCTTCGGCGATATTGAAGATGGAACTTCCAACACGGTTTTTGCTTCAGAAAATACACCAACCAAAGTTTCCGGTGTTTTTGAAATGAGCGAAATTTTACGTGGTATTACATTGCCAAGTGATTTGCCGTCCACTTCGATTCTTCCGAGCCGCGACGCCACAAAACAACAAGTTTTTGTGACGGCTATTAACAAGTTGGCGGATGACATCACAACGGCGGCAACAGCAGGTAGTCCGAATTTTCACCCTGATGTTTCTTGTAAAAGTTGGGCAATGCCGCTTCCCTGCCAAACACTTTTTAATATGATTGCAACACCGAATTGGAGAGCGATGACGGCAGGTACAAACACCACGGCAGGCGTCGCTTACGACGGTAATGTGATCTGTCCGGCTCGCTCAATGCATTCCGGCGGCGTCAACGCCGGACTTGGCGATGGTGCTGTGCGGTTTGTTACCAATACGATTGACACAACTACATGGCATTCGCTGGGAAATATTGCGGACGGATTAAACGCAACGTTTTAGAATTTCAGTATTCTGTAATAACAATCGACAAAAAGAGACAATCCTTACGCCGAAACCATCGGAAACATTGGATTGACAAGAAAACAGAACCCACTGCTCGAAAAGCGGTGGGTTCTGTCCGTTGGCGAGAGTCAACTTGAACCAGTGTACGGCAGGAAATCAAATTTCAAATCGTTTAGCAATACCGATTTCCGTAACACTTCGGCGAACAGTGCGGTTTATTCATTTTTTCCAACAGCACTCGGATAAAATTCCTGATGACATTTGTCGCAGGCATCCGTCATTTCCTTAAAAGCCGCCCAATATGTCTTATAGTCAATCTTTTCCTCCGCGTAACTGTGAAGTGCCGCATTCGCTTTGATCGCGGCATCACGGAATTGTTCGCATTCTTTTTTCCATTCGGCAACCGCATCCGGTTTTGAAGTATCTTTGATATTGGCAATACTGCCCTGCGGAATCACCGCCAACGCCGCAAGTAACCCAAAAACACGTTCCGGCTTTTTCATTTGGATTTTCAACTTTCTTTCCGTGTTGGTCAATCGCGTCAAAGTCGAACTAAGATTGGGAACCGCTTTCATTAACGGTTGGAGTTCCGCTGTTTTTGTCCATTCCAACACGGACGGATCACTTTCACTTGTCAATGCTGTTTTGAGCGTGTTGTATGCTTTTTTCGCCTCGTCATATTGAGACGCAACCGCAAGCTCTGTGGACGCTTTAATAATTCCGGGTGCCGCTTTTTTGTATTTGGAATCGGCTTCCGCCTTGCCAACCGCCAACGCCACCAACGCTAACGCATTCGCATCACGAACCACAAAATCACCATCGTTTTTATAATTGACCGTCCCATCAAGCTCTTCTAAGGTTTTGCCAAGTTTTTCAACATATTCGTCGATTTGACCAATCAAATCGTTAATCGGTGGCATTGGAATTACTTCGGCGGCAAATTTACCAGCCGGTTGAGCGGGAACGAATTGTGTTCCTTCTTTTGGGTCGGTTTTTTTGTCTTCTGTGGCGTTTGGTTCTTTTGTTTCCGGTTGTTTGTCCTCCGAAGAAGAATTTCCCGCCGGAACCAATGGTTCGACAAAACCATGACCGGATGTTGTCCCGGGTTGAACTGCCGAAGAATGATTGTGTTCGGCGGACGGCGAAACCGGTGCGGACGGTTGGGAACAACCAGCAAACGTTATCAATAGAACGGCAGCTGACACAAAAAGGCAAATCACGAAACTCAAATGTTTTTTCATTGTAATTTTGCTCCTAAAAAGTTAAGCAGAGGGTTAAAGTAAAATTGTAAAAGTCATTTTTTGTCATTTGACGGAAATCATGTTCCGTTAAATTTGAGAACCGGCGGACGGTTTTAGGAGAACACGGGAAATTTCGGTTGCGGTATCCGTGTAAGCGGGATTCGTTTTAATTTCCTGCCATTTGGGATGTTCAACAAAATCTTTCCACGCTTTTTCGTGTTGTTGTGCATTTTCGCCGGCGACCATGTACGTCAAATTGGGAAGCATTTTTCCCGACAAGGCTTCGCCGAAAAAAACCGGATGAATACCAAGTTCGCGGAAAAGAGCCATCTCACCGCCATGGTCAAACATGTGAATCTTTGCCGCGTTGCGCTCAATGTTGAAACTCCGGTAAATCCTTGCCTGGAATATCCGATCAACACCAAGTTCCGGTACTTCGATTTTCGGACACTTCTCAAAACATTTCAACAACGAACTTTCGCAACCTTCATAAACAGGGTTTTTGGAAGTTGTTGTGAACAAAGCGGCGGCGTTTTTTTGGTAGGTTGCGTCGGCAAGTAGTTTTGCCGTCAGATTCAAATAAGAATCAAGCGTTTTGTGGGGAATCACAACGAATATCTGTTTCTCGAATTTCTGTTGGTTTTCAATCGGCACAAAAACTCCAACCGGTTTAATTCCTTGAGCGTTGAGAGCCGGAATCAACGCCTTGTCGAGCGTTTCGATCAGCAACTCTTTTTTGGATTCGTCCTTGACAAAATAGGTACGAAATTCGATAAATTCACGTTGACCGGTGGAATCGGCGTCGGCGGCTGAAACTTGCGGCACAACTGACGGTATCGCAGATAATGCCGCCGCAGATAAACCCATACCACTCGTCGTCGCTAAAAAATCACGTCTTTTCATTATTGTCTCTTGGTTAAAATTGAAAGGAAAGGGGAAATTACTAAATTTTCACAGTAAAGTTCGGGAATGTTACATGGGTTGTGTTGGCAACATTGGTTGTGCAGGCATTGGCGAGTTTGGCGGCATGGTATTGGGCATCGGGTTTGGCATGGGGTTGGACATTGGGTTTGGCAAGACGGGTTGCGTAATTCCGGTTTCATTGATTGGGTTGGTGTTATTGATTCCCATGGGGTTGACCATTCCCGGTTGGTTGGGCATTCCGGACATTCCCGCCGGCGCCATGGGTTGGTTCATTGGATTTGCCATTCCTGCGCCGGTCGGATCCATTGGATTCATGGGGTTCATCATGGGATTGCCCATCATATCCATTGAATTGGTTGCCATTCCGTTTTGAAATTGTTGTTGAGCGATTCGTTGTTGTGCTTCGTTGGGGTCCCAGTTGGTAATATCATCTTCGGTACCGTCACGTTTGTCGGGTCCGGCAGACCAGATTGCCGGTTTTATTTCACCGGTTCTGTTGAGACCGTTATACTGCATGCTGTTATCATACCGATAAGGTTGTCCCCAAGGGTCAACCAACAATTTGTCCGAATCAACATACGGCGTAGGACGTTTCCGTTGTTGGGCATAGATTTGCGGATTGTGAAACGGTTGATTCCATGTGTTGGTGATGGTTCCGCTCATGGGGTCTAACGGGTTGGCGGTTGCCATTGTGTTCATGGGATCCATTGGATTGGCAATTCCAGCGGGATTGGCGGTTCCTATTGGGTTTGCCATATTCATGTTGGGATTCATATTGGCGTTCATATTCATACCGGTGGGGTCGATCATGGGATTCGCAACGGGATTGGGCGTTCCGGTTGGCACGCCGAATGTTCCCGCACCGCCAACAGCAACCGCATTGCCGCCAAAAGCGGCATTGGGATCCATACCAGGTGTCATGGCGTTTTGTTGTTGCGTGAAATTGGGCGAGGTCATTGCGAACATTTGGTTATCGGGAAAATAGATGAGCGCGTATAGACCTTGTTCGGTTGTGGGATAGCCGCGATTTTCGGTGGCGTAGAGTTCGAGATTTCCTTCGAGTTGACCGATTTGAATGTTGGCTTGTTTGATGAGGGATTGTGTTCGAGACTTGAACAAGGTCGGAAGCACGATAGCGAACAACGCCATCACAATTGCCAAAACGATCACAAGTTCCATAAGCGTAAAGCCTTGCCGATAAAACGATTGAATTTTGTTCATGGGAATGAATTTTTTGAAAGTGTTGTTGAAAGTGTTGTTGGAAGTGTATTTGAACGGGAATGAAGATTGTTGCTTCAAACGTCAACTACTGATTGTGTTTGAGTTGGTGATTATAACACAAGTCGCTCAAAAACAATAGCCGAATCTCAAAATTACCGCCAATTTTTTTCTAAATATTCATGTAATATGTGCAGATGTTTCATAAACGCCAGTAATTGCCATATCGCCCAATACGAATCCCGACAATGGAAATTTTTTATTGTTTTTTTTATTTCGTCAATAAGCCGCCAACGAATACAATAAGAAATTGACTGCAAGTTGCATTGCAGAATTGGGAGTGTAGCCGCGACATCCCGAAAAACTTGCGGTTTCAAGAGAACAGGCAATATCGTTCGGCGAAAACACAACCGCCCAACGATTACCGTATCCCAAACGAATACCGTACAATTCCGGTTTTTCGTCGCGTAAATTAGCAACAACCGCACGATTAGGAGATTGTTCCGGTTGCCACAGTTGCAGCGTGTCGATTTTGAAACCGCCAAAAACATCAGAAAACAATGGATCATCAAGCGGAATCGGCTGTAACGGCGAATCGGGAAATATTTGATTCATTTCCTCCGTCAAAGATTCCGTAAACGATTTCGAGGAACAAACCGAATTGACAAAGAGAAATCCGCCACGTTCCAGATGTTGTCGTAACATTTCGCGTTGCTCTGGTGAAAACTGAAACGCTTGACGACCAAACATAAACAAAATCGGATATCTTGACATGACCGAATCGATCACTTCAACCGAATCAATTCGATCCAAAATCGGTAAACCAAGATTCGACTCGACCCAATGAAGAATGTTACGCAAAGCACGCGGTGCCGGATTTGTTTCGCCATGCGATAAAAGCCCAAGAAAAACACAACCGCGATGCCCTCGCCCTTCCGAACCTTTTTTGAACGATTTCAATTCTGTAACTTGATCACGATATTTTCGTTCGGAATCCAACGCATACGTTAGAATATTCAGACCAAGCTCAAGACTCGACTCGATTTGACGGCAAACCTGAGGCGAATATAAATCGTTACGACCGTCCAAACGAGCAATTTCCCAAAGACACGAAAGCGACGGTTTACCTTCGATCGCTGGAATATAAATAACATTCGTCCGGCACGCTGTTGTCATTCCTTTTATCGGACGGCGTTGGTCTGGTTCGATAAACGTTTCTGTTGACCAGATCGGATGAGACGATTCCAGAAAAGCGAGTTCATGATCCGGCTCTGGAAAAACTTGACGCATTAATTCATGAAATCCCGTATCGAAATTTTTGTCATCCTGTAAGGCTTCCGCAACAATAAAACCGCCCTGATCAAGATAATTACGAAGTTTCGTCGCAATAATATTCGTCTCAAAATCGTTTCCGGTAAGCAGTGTTCGATTACCGGAAAAATAAAGAACCGGAGACGAATTCAAGTCTTCGTTTGCGACTTTGCTCAAGTCGAGATATTGCCAGCCAATCGGGAAATCCCAACGTGAACCAGAAAAACGTAACAAATGATCAATATCGTACGGATGTTGATCTTCCCCAGGAGACGGCGGAATTTCTATTTTTGAGACAACAATCGGTTTGCGTCCTTTGGCAAGAAAACTGATTGCACAAGCCGTTTCCAAAATTGTTTCGCCGGAACGATCTGCCCAATGAGTTCGATGTTCTCGAAGTTGGCGAAGAAGCGACATTGTTCCTTCCCGATACCAATCATAGCGACCAATATGACGTTGCCCCAATAAACGTCCGACATTTTCAACAACAAACAAATTATAGTGAACCCAATGCATTCCGTGAATTCT
>JAIRTV010000275.1 GCA_031254675.1 Planctomycetaceae bacterium
AATACGGAAGAAATAATGGAACAAGCAGGACGTTGTATGACTTGCGGGATTCCGTTTTGTCATAACGCCGGTTGTCCGCTCGGAAATCCCATTCCCGAAACAAATAAACTGATTACCGAAAATCGATGGCGTGATGCTTGTTATTTGTTGCACGCGCACGATAATTTTCCAGAATTTACCGGACGACTTTGTCCGGCGTTGTGTGAAGCCGCGTGTGTTCACGGAATTAACAATGGAGCGGTGACAATCCGGCAACTCGAATTGGAAATTACCGAATTAGGTTGGAACAACGGTTGGATTGTTCCTCAACCACCGGCAACAAAAACAAATCAACGTGTTGCGGTAATCGGTAGCGGTCCGGCTGGACTCGCCTCCGCTCAACAACTCGCTCGCGCCGGTCATCATGTTGTTGTGTACGAAAAATCAGATGCCGTCGGCGGAATTTTACGTTATGGTATTCCTGATTTCAAGTTGGAAAAACATATTATTGACCGCCGACTTCAACAACTTCAAAGTGAAGGTGTTGAATTTGAAACCAATGTTTCCGTCGGGAACGATATTTCACCACAATATCTAAAACGACAATTCGACGCCGTGATTTTAACCGGCGGAGCAATGGAACCACGTGATTTGAATATTCCGGGGCGCGAAACACCAGGAATTCATTTTGCCATGGATTATTTGATTGCGTCCAATATGGCAGTAAAATCGAAACAGCGAAGTTCCATTGATGCCGCAGGTAAAAATGTTGTGATTCTTGGTGGCGGTGATACTGGAGCGGATTGTCTTGGTGTTGCGCTTCGTCAAGGTGCGGCAAGTGTTGCCCAGTTTGAAATTCTGCCCAAACCGCCGGAAAAATTCAATCCGGCAACTCCTTGGCCTCGTTGGCAACAGATTTTACGTACCGGAACATCACACAAAGAAGGCGGTTCACGACGTTGGAATATTTCAACGAAACAATTTTTGTGTAAAAATAATTGTTTACACGGAATCGAAGCGGTTGAAGTTGAATGGAAAGAGGGGAAACCAATTGAAAAACCGAACAGTGTTTTTCGTATTGATGCTGATCTTGTGTTGTTGGCACTTGGTTTTGTGCATCCGAAACATGATTTATTGTTGAGTTTGCTCGAAGTCGAATTGGATGCACGCGGCAATGTTAAAGTCAATCCAGAAACCATGATGACCAGTCAAACCGGTGTTTTCGCTGCCGGCGATATGCAAAGTGGTGCCTCTCTGGTTGTCCGCTGTATTCAAGCCGGAAGACTGGCGGCTCGCGGTGTTGATGAATATCTCATGGGAACAAGCAATTTAACGGTCGCTCCCACAATCAGATAACACAAAAAAACACGTCAAGAAAATTAAGTCACACAAATTTATTGTGCAACAACGTCGTGGTAACATTTCCCAAAGGTGTTCGTCAATTCTTTTTCAAAGTAATTGAACAAAACGTTACTGTACAAGACTACCACGACGAAGAAACCTCATCTATCATCTTTGTCCTCTGTTGTCTGAGGAGTTGTTCGGCAATGAGTTTCAAAAAGATCAAATAATTCCACCGTGTGTTCGGTACGGCGTCATGTGGCTCGGCTGATCAAGTAACCACAAACGTTCCCACTCATCATGGATCAAACGTAAGTTTTCCGAATGATAAATTAATTGTTTATCTCGTCGTCCCGGGTCTCCAGAGTACATCGGAATCAGGCATCCGGTTGAACCCATCAAAAATGTTCCCAAAAGGACTGCCAATAAAAATCGATACAACATAATTCGCCTCCGTGAAACTCCAAAATCAATAACATCAACAGTTTTCGGAAAAACACAAACAATTTCGTCAAATTAACCCATTAACCTAAAACCTTAACGGGTTTTATCGGAAACTTTTTGTCCGAAACTAAAGAAAACTTCTCGTCTATTTATCGTAATAGCCGAAAATTCTTACTGTTCATAGGTTGGTTGTTAATTTAGTTAAAAATTTTCCTAGTGTTTATGGGATTGTGTTTTTTGTTTGTTAATTTGGGTTGTTTGTTTGATTGTTCTTTTTCTTCTTTTGGGAGTGCAAACCTTTCAGCGAAACCTTGCCTACTTCGTTTGTCCAAATGAACGCACCAATCATTGGGGAAAAATCAAGTCAATTGACAATATTAGGCTCCCTGTATAGAATATTCATTGCGTTACTCAGAACATTCACCAATTATGGCAAAATAATAATGGCGAATGGAAAAAATTGGAAACCGTTTTCAGCATAAAAATAAAATAAAATGTATTATCCATGGTGGTATGTTCCCGGTTTGACGGCTCCAATGCTTATTGCAATTATTGCCGTTGTTCACGTTTTTGTTTCACATTATGCTGTCGGCGGCGGCATTTTGATTGCCCTAGAAAATCAATTCGCCATCAAAACCCACGATAAATCTTATCGCGATTATTGGTATCAACACGCTCGGTTTTTTGTTCTTCTGACCGTGGCTTTCGGAGCCATTACCGGCGTCGGCATCTGGTGGACAATCGCTCTCGCATCACCACTCGCAACCGAAATGCTCATAAGAACTTTTGTCTTCGGTTGGGCAATCGAATGGGTCTTTTTCATCGTCGAAATCGTCGCCGCGTTTCTCATGTATTATTTTTGGATGCGGTTGCCGGAAAAAACTCATATTCTTATTGCGTGGATCTATGCTCTTGCTGCGTGGATTAGTCTTGTCCTGATTACCGGTATCACAGCGTTCATGCTTGACTCGCGTGGTCTTTTCGCCCACTGGAACGAAACCGGCAACTTTTGGCACGCCTTTTTCAACATTCAATTTCTCCCCCAAACAGTAATTCGCACCGGAGCCGCAATCCTGTTGGCAGCGTTATACGTTTTTTTGCACGCCTCATGGACATTCCGGAATGTCGGCACCGCCAAAACCAATAACTCCAATAATTCAGCCAACAATAATTCAACCAACCGCGAATTATTTGATAAAATTGTGCGGCGAATGTCTCGTCCGTTGATTTTTGGAATAGTTACGGTTTTGCTTGGAGTTGTTTGGTGGTTTGTGTTGCTTTCGCCCGATGTTCTATTGGTTATGGAACGCTCTGTTTTGCTCAACATTTTGTTGGTTCTTTTCTTTGGGCTTTGCGGTTTGATAACGTTGTTGGTTATTTTGGGACCGATCATGAATCCTCGTTCGATTAATGTTGGTTTTGCGGTTTGTCTTTTTATTTTTGGACTTGCGGCGCTTGGTTCGGCGGAATTTATTCGGGAAGCGGTTCGCAAACCGTGGATTGTTGATCAGGTTGTTCTTGGCAATCAAATTTATGCCAATGAAGTTGCGGAACGTCAGAAGACCGGTTTTTTGCGTGAGTCGCACTGGCAACAATTACCAACCGAAAAAATCCAATATGGCGGTATGGTGTTCATGTATCATTGCAACAACTGTCACGCAACCGATCATGGTTTATCGGCGGTTGGACCGTTATTGTACGGCGAAAGCAAAGAAAAAATCGCGGCAACGATTAAGAACTTGAATCGTCCGACTCTTTCCATGCCGCCGTGGAGCGGAACCGATGAAGAACTTGATGCTCTTGCCGAATTTCTGTTGACGATCAGACCCGTTGAAAATCCGTGAAAGGGAAACCGTAAAAGATCATTTGACAATACAAATATTTTTGCGGAAAGTATAACGACGGAATTATTATTGATACGAGGAACAACTGATGTCTTTACCGAAACCGGATATTTCGAGATATTATCGAATTAAATGGTATATTGATGTTGCTGTTATGCTTATTACTCTTCCGGTAATAGGTTCGACGATCCTGCTCTTTATGTTTCTGACGAGGCTCACGTCGAAGGGTCCGGTAATTTACACGCAAATCCGTTGCGGGCAAGACGGCAAAGAATTTAAGATGTACAAAATCCGCTCCATGGTGATGGATGCAGAATCCGGTAGCGGCGCTGTTTGGGCGGGAAAAAAAGATCCGCGAATCACAACCGTGGGGCGATTGATGCGACGGTTGCACATCGACGAACTACCACAAATTTACAACGTTTGGCGTGGTGAAATGACGGTAATCGGTCCCCGACCGGAACGACCGGAATTTGTCGAAAAACTCAAAAACGAAATTCCGTATTACGAATATCGAATGTCTGTATTGCCCGGCATGACCGGTTACGCCCAATTGAATTTGCCGTCCGATTCAGGATTGAAAGATGTTCGCAAGAAATTAGTTCTCGATCTCGAATATATTGAGCAGGTCACGTTTTGGTTTGACATGCGGATTTTAATGGGAACCGCATTAAAATTTATTCGGTTTCGATATTTTGACCGTTTGCCACTTAAATGTTGTGGAATTTTTCGCAAACCGGAAGATTCGTCTTGGGCGGAAAAAATCACTCTCGATGAATAATTCATTCATGAGACCTCCTCTTTAAATTCTCTCTCATACAAAGTATTTCGCTTTATCCTTTGGTGAGGATTTTGTCTGAATACGGAAGACATGGACTTTTTTTTTGTTTTTTCCGTATCTTCCGTGTTTTTCTGTGTTCGATTGATTCCTTGAGAGTAAGGATCGTAGGAATTGGTACCCACCAAAAGGCAATTGGTACCTACCAAAAAGCAATTGGTACTTACCAAAAGGTAATTGGTAGGTACCAAAAAGCAATTGGTAAGTACCAAAAAACAATTGGTGGGTACCAAAAAGTAGTTGGTGGGTACCAAAAAGTAATTGGTAGGTACCAAAAGGTAATTGGTAAGTACCAAAAGGGAAATTGGTAAGTACCAAAAGGTAATTGGTAAGTACCGGAAAGCAATTGGTAAGTACCAAAAAGCGGAAATTGGAGAACTCCAATAGCCAATTGGAGAACTCCAACGCCCGATTGGAGAACTCCAACGCCCAATTGGAGAACTCCAATGCCCAATTGGAGAACTCCAACGCCCAATTGGAAAACTCCAACGCCCGATTGGAGAACTCCAATGCTCAATTGGAGAACTCCAACGCCCAATTGGAGAACTCCAATGACTAATTGGAGAACTCCAATAACCAATTGGAGAACTCCAATGACTAACTGGAGAACTCCAATTTGGTTTATTTTTGTGTTTTTTGTGTTCCTTTGAGAGTTTCGTGTTGAGAAAAAGTTGAACACGAAAGGCATGAAGTGCGCGAAAAGTTAGAGAACAGTTTTATCTATTAGGCGTTGTATTGTTTTGTGAAAAGAGTTGCCGAATGCGGTAAGATGAAAACATCTTGTGGTGTTGTTGATTATTTCTATTTGGATTTCCAACCGTTCTTTGGGTAAAATTTCGGGGAATTTGTCTGCCCATTCGATAAATGTGATGCCGTTTCCTTCGAAATAATCATCGGGGCTGAGTTGCAGAAATTCTTCTTTATTGGCAAGCCGATACGTATCGAAATGATAGATTGGTCGATGATGCCCGTCGTATTCGTGGAGCAACACGAATGTCGGACTTGATACACTTCCTTGTTCGACTCCCGAATATTCGGCAACAGATTGGACGAGTCGGGTTTTTCCAGAGCCGAGTGTTCCGATTAACGCCACAACAGAACCATTCGGAAGAGTTTCCGCCAAAAGAGAACCCAAATAATCCGTCGCTGATAAATCAGGAACTTCAATAATCAATTCGGAAATTGATTTTTGTGTAACTTTCATTGTCCATTGGCTCTAAGAAATTGCAACAACAACCACAAATGTTGAAATAGACCAAAATATTCCGAATTTTTCAATCCAGAACGAATTACTGAAATCTTTTGACCGCTAGAGTAACATTTTGACCGCCGAATCCGAAACTATTACTCAAAACAACATCACATTTTGCTTTCCGTGCTTTATTGGGAACGTAATCAAGATCGCAATCAGGATCGGGTGTTTTATAATTCATTGTCGGCGGTAAAATCCCGTCGCGAATTGCCAAAAGACAATAAATCAATTCGCTCGCACCGGCTGCGGCAACAAGATGTCCCGTAACACTTTTTGTGCTGGATACCGGAATTTGTTTTGCACGATCACCAAACAAGGTCTTAATTGCCAATGTTTCCACGCGGTCATTTACGGAGGTGCTGGTTCCGTGTGCGTTGATGTAGTCAACATCGTTGATGGTGAGTTTTGCGTCTTCGAGAGCCATTTTCATACATCCAACCGCGCCGCGTCCTTCGGGGTGAATATCCGTAATTCGGAACGCATCGGATGTTGCGCCGTAACCAACTAATTCCGCATAAATTTTGGCATTACGTTTTTTGGCGTATTCGAGTTCTTCGAGAATCACAACCGCCGCCCCTTCGCCAAGTATGAAACCATCACGTTCTTTGTCAAACGGACGTGAAGCACCGTGTGGATTTTCGTTATTGGTACTCAATGCGGTTAAGAGATTGAAACCCGTAACACCAAACGGATGGATCATCGAATGCGCTCCACCGGCAATCATAAGATCAGCTTCTTCACGCTTAATAATTTGAACCGCTTCCCCAACCGCTTGCGCACTCGCCGCGCACGCTGTTAGACAATTGACATTCGGTCCGTAAGCCTGAAACATTGCCGCAAGATGCGCAGCGGACATGTGCGGTTCTTGTTCCAGTTCGCGAACGGGATTGAGAATGGTGATTCCTTTTTCGATAAATTTTCCCATATCGAATTGTCCATCCGCTTTGCCGTCCACTCCGGCTAAAACCATTTGGGTAAATTTATCGAAATCTTGTTTTCCTTCGCCGGCTCCCGTGTAAACACCGATTCGCTCCGAATCGTAGGGAAACGCTTTTGATTTTGTTGCCGCATCCCAGAGTCCGGCGTCAACCATTGCCTTGAAACCGGCACCCACTGCAAATTGCGTGTGACGATCCTGCAATTCCCAATCCGCCGGATTTTCGCCAATCACGGACATGTCGAAATCTTTAACTTCCGCCGCAATCTTTGTCGGAAAATTACCGGCATCGAACAATGTAATCGGTCCAACACCGGATTCACCGTTCAAAAGTTTCCGCCAAACCGCTTCAACTTCATGCCCAAGCGGTGTTACCAAACCAATCCCCGTTATAACAACACGTCGTTTCATTTTAATCACACTTAATACATTTAGTAAAATGTTCAAACCTATCTAAAGTTCAGGATCAAGCAATTTCGTCCCGTCGGCGGCAATTCCAACTTCGAAAACACGGAAAAGACGCATCATATCAAGCATATCGCCATCCGCAAACAATGTCTGATCGGAAAACGCCAATCCCAAATGAGCAAACATTAATTCCCCTTCTGCCAAGAGTTCGTTATTCTGATAGGCTTGAACGGAGGCAACGCCGCCATCTTCCCGAAAAGTTTCGAGATAAACTTTATAAGTTAGAATTTCGCCGGGAACAACATGAACCTGGTGAAAGGTAAATTTCGGAATTTTTGCCAGAACCACTTTTTCTTTATATTTTTTGGCTTCGTAGAGAAGCAAACCTGCGGTTTGCGCAATACCTTCGATAATGAGCGAACCAGGCATGAGCGGAACATATTTGAAATGATCATGCAAATGATCTTCTGCCAATGTTACCGCTTTAACGGCTTCGGCACGTTTCTGACTTTCGAATACGGTAATACGGTCAATCCAGTACCAGTGCATAAAAAACTTGGGGAATAGGGAGTCAAAACACAATTGTTGGGTGTTTTGGCGGGATGTTGTGAGTTTTTGGTGCTAAAGACGAAGCGGATTTTCGGGATCGATTGGGGTTTTCGTTGGGGGCAATCATTTTGTGCCATATTGATTTTAGCCGCAAAGATCACAAAAGAACACAAAAAGCACAACAATTGCGAAATCGGAATTATTTTTTGTGTTCTGAGTGAAAAGTTGTTCCTTTTGCGGTTAAAGAGACAAACACGCTATGGTTTGAAATATTACGTGATGATACTACAATTTTTGTTCGACGATATAACACATATCTTGAACGGTAAGAATGGTTGTGAGGTTTTGGACCATGGGGTTTGTTTCGAAGGAGGAGAGATCGGCGAAGGGCATACGTTTTTTGATTTCGGCGAGTCCTAATTCGGTTAATTTGCTATCTTTGACATATTTTTCTTGAGTGTCATTGGCGATATCGTCGGGAACGAGTTCGCCGCGTTCGATTTTGATATCGAATGTTTTTTCCAGACGGAAAACAATATCCAAAAGATCAATTGATTCGGCGCCGAGATCGCCGACCAGGGTGGCATTGGGAGTAACTTCGTTGTCGTCCACTGCCAATGCCTCAACTAACGCATTTTTCACGCCTTCGAATATTTCTTCTTTTGATGGCATGTCAATTTCTCCTTTTCCGATTTTCCAAAAATGATGAAATGTTGATGAAATGTGAAGAGTTCACTACAAAAAACAACCGTGTAAACAATTGCTATACTTTTAATTTTGCCAAAAAGTAGGGTTGGGGAGTTTTGAAACCAGGAGAATTGTGTGGAGGAATATTGTTTTGGGTTTGATTCCGTCGCACGTTTTTTTCCAACACTGATGATTTTTTCATTCTGATCCCGTACATCTTATTTTTTGTCATCGTCAAGTATTAGTCCCATATTCTATCTTTTCCCTCATTTCAATCAAGGGGGCGTTTTTGTGTAAACGGAAAGGGAGTATGGCGTGGAGTGATGGTGAGCAATCCTTCGGCGAAAGGTTGCCCACCTCTTGAAGACAAGGTGTAAGTCTTTTTATTATAAAGACTTACAAAAACATATAAGTGTCTGTTCACTGCCAGGTTCACTCCTCAAAACGGCGTTGTTCACCGGGAACGGGTATTGATGTAAATTATTGATTATAAATAGGTTATGAATTATTTCAATAGAACATCGTATCGAGAATATTATTTTGAAGGATTTTTTGCTTTTTACTGGTTCTTCCTTGATTTTTTTCGATTTAAATGTACAC